>QNAO01000220.1 GCA_003641785.1 Thermotogae bacterium | reverse complement strand
ATTCCACATGAAGCTACGGGTTTTTCTGGTGGACTTAAAACAATAATACCCGGTATCGCCGGACCGGATGTTGTTGGACTCTTTCACTGGGCTGCGGTTCTGATAGGTATTCCGCAAATCATTGGTTCTGTTAAAAACACAGCTAGAGACATTATTAACGCTGCCTGCGAAGAAGTTTTTCGTTTTGTGAGAGCACCTGTTTTGTTCTACAACATGGTCTTCGAAGAAAAGGAAAATTGCGTTGTACCCAGAGCACTGTATGCTGGTTGGAATCTTCAAGGGGCTATTCAAGCCTACGAGAAAGCCGCAGAAATGAGTGAGAGGATCCACACTGTTTATATCGAAAACCCTCTCAGATGTGCTGTTCAAGTTATAGGGCCCGACTACGACGAAATCTGGACCGCTGGTAAGGGATCGTACAAGTTGCAGAAACCGGGGGTGATGCAAGAGGGTGGCGAAATAATAATATTCGCTCCACACATAAAAGTGTTTCACTCCAACCCATTTATGGACAGCTCCATTCGTGAGATAGGTTACCATTCTAAGGGGTTTGTCCAGGATTATCTCAGAAGGAATCCTGGATTTGATCGAAATGTAGCCGCACATGTGATCAATGTTAGAGGGCCTGGTTCATTTGACCCGGACACGAGGAAGGAAAACTTCTTGTTTCAAGTAACGCTTGCCACAGCTATTTCGGAAGAAGTGTGCAAGAGCGTTGGCTTGGGGTATAGATCACCGGAGTCTATTGTTAAGAAACATTTTGAAAGTGAGAGCTGCCTCTGGATTGAACATGGTGGCAAGTATCTTTACGATTTAAAGCGGGAGGGGTATAGATAATGAAAAAGAATGTGGTTTTAGCTCAATCTGGCGGACCTACTTCAGTGATAAATAACAGTCTTAAAGGGGCTATTGACACGTTCTTATCTTCTGATAGAGTAGAGAAAATCTATGGGTCAAAAATGGGAATATTGGGCGTACTCAGAGAAGAGCTTGTGGATATATCTGCTCAGGACAGACGCCAGATAGAGCTTTTGTCACAGACACCGTCAGCGGGTGTGATTGGAAGTTGCAGGTATAAAATACGATCCGATGAGGATCTGGAACGGATTGTGGAGGTGTTTCGTAAACACAACGTTGGGTATTTTCTGTACTGCGGTGGAGAAGACTCCATGGATACCGCGAACAAAGTGAGTAGATTGGCCCATGAGAAAGGTCTTGAAGTGGTGTGCGTTGGTATTCCCAAGACAATAGATAATGACCTTGGAGGACCTCTTGGACCTGATGGAACTTTCGAGGTTTGTGATCACGATCCGGGATACGGTAGTGTGGCCAGGAATATTGCGATGAATGTGCTGGAGGCAAATGAGGAAAACAAGGCCAGCTACACGAGTGATCCAGTTCTTGTGATAGGTGTCATGGGAAGAAAAATCGGTTTTATACCAGCCGCTGCAAGACTTGCAGATCCAGAGAGAAAGATGCCTCTTGTGATAATTCTCCCTGAAGCCTTTTTGGGAGAGGATTGGAAGACCAATTTGGATTTCATAACATTCAAGATAAACGAGCGCCTTAAAGAAGCTCGGCGCTGCATAGTAATAATTGGCGAAGGCGTCAACGTAGGGGATCTTGGCGTTCTTAAAGACAGTTTTGGACATTCTCAATTCAGTGCATCTGAAAAGAGCGCAGAGCAGGTTTTGGCGAATTACCTCAATGGTCTGGACAGAAAAGATAGCGCTGGAAGAGCACAGAGCAGGCTCGTTGTTGATGGAATTGCAAGATATGAAAAACCTGGGACTCGCCAAAGAAGAGAGATGGCATACGTCTCTAAGGTAGACCTTGAGGAAGCGTATGAGGTAGGGGCTTATGCGGCAAGATTAGCTCTTAATGGAGAAACAGGTTACATGGCAACAATTCTTAGAGTTTCCGGTGATAAATACAGTGTTGAGTATTCAAAGATACCACTTGATGTGGTTGCAAATTCAGCCAGAATCTTCCCAAAGGATTGGATTTGCACTGAAGAACTTGACGTTACAGATGATTTTGTGAGATGGGCTCTTCCTTTGATAGGTGATCCTCTACCTGAATTCGCAAAGTTCGATGAGATTCTTGCCCCTAAGCTTTGTCCACCATATGAACCGGCGGGCTTTAGAAAAAAACAATGACGCGTTTCAGCGAAGAAAGGAGGAAATGCGCGGGTTTCTGCGCCTAAATGTGATGAGATACGAAAGACTCTCGCAGAAAGAACTTTCGGAAGATCCAAAGAAGCAACTGATAAACTTCAAGAAAACCAAGGATTTCTTGGTAGCCATAGACACAGATGGATGCGTTTCTGACAACATGAATGGAAAGCAGATGCTGATATTTCACCCCCATTTCATGGAATTTTACAATCTCTGGCCGATAGAGTCGTATTTCAGAGAAGTAGCAGAGTACTATAACCTGTTTTCTGTACACAGAGGGTGCAACAGGTTCATAGCGATTCAATTAGTTTTGAAATCACTTCAAGAAAGAATGGATGTGCAGGAAAGACTCAGCCTTTTGAAGGTGGAGCTGCCAGATGTAACGCTTGTGGAGAGTTTTATTGAGTATACAAAGAGAAACTCTCTTGGTCTGGGCAATCCTTCCTTAGAGAAGTTTATAAATAATGAAAATCCCACACATTTAGGTCTTTACAAGCTACTTGGTTGGAGCGAAGCAGTAAATAGAACTTTTCCTCACATTTCGGCGAAAATACCTCCCTTCGATGACGTTGAGAGGTGCTTAAAACTCATGTCACAACATGCGGATATCATTATTGTTTCTCAAACTCCATACACTGATCTTGCTGATTACTGGGAGAAGTATGGACTTGTTGAGTACGTAGCGCTCATCGCCGGTCAGGAGATGGGAACCAAGGCTGAGCACATCCAAATGGCCAAAGAGGTCGGAAGTTACCGCGAAGATCACATACTTATGATTGGAGATGCGATGGGT
>QNAO01000219.1 GCA_003641785.1 Thermotogae bacterium | reverse complement strand
TGGCAGGAATCGATATTCCTGAAACCATTGGAGAGTTGAAAAGAGCGGCAATACTTTTGACAGAAGATTATGATCAAGACGGACAAACAGACCAGTATGGTTTTGCGTTCCGGTCAACAGTCGACCATTTCAGCGTGTTTTTAGCTACAAATGGCGGTAAAATACTTTCTAAGAATCCTGACGGAACTTGGAGCGTCACAATCAACGGTCCCGAAGCAAGAGAAGTGCTGGAATTCATGTTAGAGATGAAAGACAAGGGTTACGCCTTTGTTCAAGGTGGTTATCTGGACGGTCCCTTTGGAGAGGGTAAAATTGCGATGTTTATAGAAACAGTTGCCTCCAAACCTTATGTGGAAAGGGCGAGCCAGGGTAAACATGGATGGACATGGGCTCCTGTTCCTCTGTGGAAAACTAACAACGTGCCTTTTGCTGGAACGGACATAATCATGTTCAGCTCTGCCAGCGAGGAACAGAAAAGGGCTGCCTGGACATTTATGAAGTTTCTAATCTCCCCTGAAATAACAGCTTACTGGTCTGCAAAGACTGGTTACGTTCCAGTTAGAAAGAGCGCGGTGGAGACACAAATATGGAAGCAGTTTCTTGTTGAAAACCCAGACGCCGAAATTCCCTTGAAACAGTTGGAATACGGCGTTTTCGATCCACAGTTGGGCGTGTGGTACGAGATAAGAACTATAGTCGGTACCATGGTCAGCGACATAATCTACGGCAAAAAGACCATAGATGAAGGTCTTGCTTGGGCTGAGCAGGAAATCAAGCGCGAACTTGAGAAAGAAGGTCTTTAAAGACTCAGGGGGCTTCTAAGCCCCCATTTTATGCACTCATAAGCTCAGACATACTATCCCGGAGGTGTTCTTGTGCGAGGAAACCCATTTGGAACCCATCGAGTGGTTGAACCAAAAGGATTATTGCCCCAACCTGCCTGGAAATTGGACAACGATACCACAAAGCTCTATGATAATGAGATACTGATAGACGTTTTGACCCTCAATGTGGATGCCGCGTCTTTTACTCAAATAAAGAAAGAAGTCGGTAACAACGAAAGTAAGGTGGCTGAAAAGATATTGGAAATAGTTCAAAAAAGAGGTAAAATGCACAATCCAGTCACGGGATCGGGCGGCATGCTCATTGGAAAGGTCAAAAAAATAGGAAAGGATATGAATGTTCCTGTTCAGATTGGCGATACAATCGCAACGCTTGTTTCTCTGAGCTTGACTCCACTGAACCTGAAGAAAATAGTGAAGGTTCACCTTGACAAAGAGCAGGTAGATGTCGAAGGGGAAGCCATACTTTTTGAAACAGGTGTTTTCGCAAAACTACCTTGTGACATGCCTCAATCCGTGGCGCTCGCCATCCTGGATGTCGCCGGTGCACCTATTCAAACTGCACGCCTTGTCTCACCCGGGGACACAGTCCTCATAATAGGCGCAGGTGGAAAATCTGGAGTTCTATGCTCCTATGTTGCCAAAAAATATGCGGGACCCACAGGGCAGGTCATTGGGCTGGTGCACTCAGAACGGTCTATTGATGAACTCAGAAAGCTTGGGTGTGTGGATGAAGTCTTTGTCGCTGATGCTCAAGATGCGGTCTCTACATATGAAAAATTCATGAAAGTCACCGGCGGAAAATCAGCCGATGTTGTCATAAATGTGGTAAACGTTCCAGATACTGAAATGGCTTCTATTTTGTGCACTCAAGAGGGAGGAGTTGTTTACTTCTTCTCAATGGCAACAAGTTTCACAAAAGCCGCGCTTGGCGCAGAGGGAATTGGTAAAGATGTCGACATGATCATAGGCAACGGCTATGCAGAGAATCACGCGGACTTCGCCATCGAAATAGTGAAAGAAAATGAGCCACTGTTAGAAATGTTCATGAGGCGATACGCTTAAATCTCATTTCGATGTTAGGAGGGAATTTGTGATTCATCTTGATGACTTCACTGTAAGTTACAAAGCCCTTGGAGACAGGGTTTCAACGTTGGTTGACAGTCTTGAAAAACTCCAAAGAGATCTTGATCTCGATATGAAGATAGGGATTACGCCATATTTTGGCAGAATTAGTTTTTCCGTCTATGGTTTGAATGAAGAGGAGCCACCTGTCACAGCCGTCGCAACCTTCACGATTCACTCTAAAAACGATGAAATTCTTGAGAAGATAGCTGAAAGCGGCATCAACTACGAAGAGCTTTCAAAAACCGCTGATCATTCTTTTTTCAAACTCTTCGGTGACAATGAATCGGCGCTGGTTTTTCTGGACGGTTTAAATAATGAAGAAATGCCGATGATCGAACCAAATCCCGGCGTGGTCATAACGTTTGTGAAAATCTCAAAGGTATCCAACTTAAATAAGGAGAACCTCGCAAAAAAGCTCGTTGAAAAGTACGTGCTTGATAGGTTTAATTTTTCTTCTGATTTTCAAATCAACATTGAAGAAGACTCTCTCGGATTTCTGATATAATTCCTCTCTGGAGGCGTGTCCGAACAGGCTAAGGAGCCGGTCTCGAAAATCGGTGGGCCGAGAGGCCCATGTGGGTTCGAGTCCCACCGCCTCCGCCAGTTCTTCAACTCTGATGCTCACGCTCAGGAGGGACTTCTATGATCGTTCTGAAGAGAATCCATGAAATGAAGCGCTATTCGTCATCTGTTCATTCTGAGAACAAATCCTTTGGTTTTGTACCAACTATGGGGTTTCTTCATGAAGGACATTTATCTTTGATAAGACGATCAGTTCAAGACAACGATGTTACTGCGGTAAGCATTTTTGTGAATCCAACCCAATTTGGCCCAAATGAGGATTTTGCGAGCTATCCCAGAGATCTTGAAAGGGATCTAACACTGCTTGAAAATGAGAAAGTTGACTGCGTTTTCACTCCCGATATCGAAGAAATGTACCCCAGGGATTTTTCCACTTATGTGTGTGAAGAAAGACTTTCACAGCATCTCTGTGGTGCATC
>QNAO01000218.1 GCA_003641785.1 Thermotogae bacterium | reverse complement strand
TTTTATTTGCTATGTGTTTTACTATATGATGTTAAATGATAAAACCCCCGCTGTGAAAATTGATTTTGGAAAAAAGCGACAAGATTATAATTTGCATTCCTTATGATCAAGAGTTAATGAGGTGTAATTGCAATACCCTTTATGCCTGTGCCACCTTAAAGATAACTTTCAAAGCACCTGATGCCGCTCTTTCAAAGGCTTCTGAATAATCCTGCAAAGGATAAGCGTGTTCGATTAACTCTGAAACGGACAGTTTCTTTGATTCAAGAGCTTTCAGGGCTCGTTCAAACGACCCACAGCGGGAGCCTATGATCGAGATTTCATTCACCACCAGAATGCTTGAATCAATTCTGAGATCTTCGGCTGTCGTGCTCTTGAGTACCACCTTACCCATCGGTTTCGTGATTTTGATAGCTATTGAAACTGCACGGGGATTCCCAGTTGCATCAATGGTGATATCAAAATATCGGTCAAAGCTCTCAAGTGTTTCTGCCATCTGCGTTGGAACTCCGTGTTTTTTTACAAGTGAAAGTTTCTCCTTGTGTTTGCCAAACACAACATGGTCTATATCCTCGAAGCTGAGCGCTTTGGAAATTAAGATGCCCAGCTTTCCATCACCCAAAACCGCCACTTTCAACCCCTTTTCAAAACGCACTTGTTCGGTAATTCGAAAAGCAGCTGCCAGGGGTTCAGTAAAAACTGCTTCTTCGTCACTTATGGTGTCATCAACTACGTGGAGATTTTCTTCAGGTAGAATCAGATACTCAGCAAACGCACCGTTCCAGCGATTTATTCCAAGAACTCTCATATTTCTGCAGTGCCTGCTGAGTCCTGCTTTGCAGAATTCACAGTTGTTACATGGCACGTTTATCTCACCCACAACTCTTTTGTTCAAAAGATCTGGAGATCCTTCTTTCACTGTTCCCACAAATTCATGCCCAGGTATTCCCGTGAACTTCATATACCCCTTCACTATCTCGAGGTCCGTGTTACAAATACCCGCAAGCCCCACCATCACAAGGGCATACCTTTTTCTTTCAGGCAGGCTGACATTTCTCAGGGAAAGACGGTTCCCATCAAACCACAGAGCCTTCACACGCTATCACTCCCATGATAGAATTTAAGCGGCAACTATAGTAATAGTATATGTTTTTGGAGGAGTGATTTTGAAGGTACGCTTTGGAGGTTCGGTGAGAAACCTTTTGGGTGTAAAAGAACTGGTTGTGACATCGACTTCGCTGAATGATATTTTCCGGGAGATTTCAGATAAGATCTCAAAAGAGGTTCAACTGGAACTGGATTATGAAGAGGAAAGCACCTATCTTGTGATACACAACAACGGCAAGGTGCTCAAGAGCTGGGTTGTTGCTCTTTACAACGGTGACAGCATTTTGGCAAGTGGACAAACCAATTTTTCTCAAGATGGGGAGTTAAGCATTCTGATACCTGTTGGTGGTGGATAATGTACGAGCGCCATGAGCAACTGCTTTCGCAGTGCATGGAAAAGATTAAGAAAACAAAGGTGCTCGTTGCAGGTCTGGGAGGTCTTGGATCAACTGTTTTGAATTTATTGGCAAGAACGGGATTTGAACATCTTTACGCTGTTGATCACAAGATTGTTGATGAACCAGACCTGAATAGACAGATCCTTTACGATCACGGTGATCTGGGAAGACGCAAAGTAGACGCGGCAGTTGAAAAGATTAAGAAAATCAACCCACAATGCTCACTGACAACTTTTGAAAAGCCTCTTCAAGAGGTGGACTTTCCCGAGATTGACATCGCAGTGGATTGCCTCGACAATTTCAAGTCCAGATTTGTTCTCGACGCTTTCTGTCAAAGAAAGCAGATTCCTCTTGTTCACGGAGGGGTATGCGAATTTCGCGGACAGATAGCCACAATCATCCCTGGACAAACTCACTCTTTGAGGGATCTTTACCATGGTGTGAAAGAGCAAACATCTTTCCAGGTATTTCCAGGAGCTGTTGTTCTTATCGCGTGTTTACAGGTAACGGAAGTTGTGAAACTCACATGTGGATCAGATCACTTGAACGGAAAAATTCTGCAGGTTAATTTGAAAGAGTACAGTATGGAAATATTTTGAGACTTGAAGAAGCGAAGTATTTCGTCTATAATGGTTCTTGCATGGGGCCGTAGCTCAGCTGGGAGAGCGCTACCTTCGCACGGTAGAGGTCGTGGGTTCAAGTCCCATCGGCTCCACCAGGCGGGGCTTTGGCTTCGTCTTTTTCTTTATGGTAAATTAGTATTAGTGCGGGGAGAGGTTATATGATTCAGAAAGTCCCTCCACACAATCTGGAGGCAGAGGAAGCTGTTCTCGGCAGTATATTCATCGACCCGGGTGTTGTGAACGATGTGATGGAGATTTTGAGAAGTGATGATTTCTATCTGAAAAAGCATCAGCTCATCTTTTCGGCTATCGAAAAGCTCTACGATGCTGCTGAACCGATTGACGTTCTCTCGGTGTGCGAACAGTTGAAACAAAGTAAAAAGATGGCCGCCGTAGGAACAGAACTGGAGGTTGCACGGCTCGCTGAATCGGTTCCCACATCTGCTCATGCTCTTCACTACGCACAGATTGTGCGAGATAAATCTATTCTCAGAAGCTTGATATCCACCGCGAGCGATATTGTTGAATCTGCATACGGTGAAGAAGAAGTGGATGAAATTCTAGACAGAGCAGAAAAGCAGGTGTTCGAAATCGCTGAATCCAGAGCATCGAAGACTTACCAACATATCGGCGCCATAATGCACAACATTTTCGAAAAGCTGGAATCAGTTCGCGAGAATTCCTCCTCTGTTGCAGAGCCAGGCGCTTTTGTGACCGGTATACCCACAGGTTTGAAGTCCCTGGATAAGCAAACAACAGGTTTCCACGAAGCAGATCTCGTCATAGTGGCGGCAAGACCTTCTGTGGGAAAAACAGCGCTTGCACTTACAATAGCCCGCAATATGGCCATACGCTTCAATAT
>QNAO01000217.1 GCA_003641785.1 Thermotogae bacterium | reverse complement strand
TGTGAAGCGAGTTTTGAGTGAGTCGCATATTGAAAAAAACAAGATACTCGCTGTATCTATAACAAATCAGCGAGAAACAACGGTAATGTGGGATAGAAAAAATGGTAATCCTGTTTACCGAGCGATTGTGTGGCAATGTCAGCGAGGGAAAGAGTTCTGTGATCGTGTGAAAAATCAAGGTATAGAGAAAACCATAAAAAGTAAGACAGGATTACTTGTAGATCCGTATTTTTCAGCAAGCAAAGTCAAGTGGATTCTCGATAACGTCAACGATGTTAGAGAAGAAGCGCAGAGAGGAAATGTGTTGTTCGGCACCATTGACAGTTGGCTTATATGGAACCTCACGAATGGAGCTGTTCACGCAACAGATGTTTCTAACGCCAGCAGGACTATGCTATACAATATCAGGAAACTTGAATGGGATAAGGAAATCCTTGAAATTTTCACCGTGCCTTTTTCTATCTTGCCTGAAGTGAGGCCTTCTGATGGAATATTTGGCTACACAAACTTATTCGGCATTATGGAAAAAGAGGTACCTATAACGGGTGTCATGGGGGATTCCAATGCCGCTTTGTTTGGACACGGATGTTTTGAAGAGCTCGAAACAAAAGCCACCTATGGAACAGGAACTTCTGTTATGTTGAATTTGGGGAACAAATTGATCGTAACTGAGAGCCCGATAGTCACTTCCATCGCGTGGACTGCTGACAATAAAACAGTGTACGCGTTGGAGGGTAACATCCACTGTACTGGAGATACAATAAGATGGTTGATTGATGAGTTGCAAATTATAAACAACCCAGAAGAGACGGAAGAGCTCGCAACATCTATTCCAGATAACGAAGGGGTCTACTTTGTGCCAGCTTTTGTCGGCTTGGGAGCACCTTACTGGAATAACGAGGCGAGAGCCTTAATAGCAGGAATGAGTAGAAGTGCCAACAAAGCTCACATAGTCAGAGCCGCTTTGGAATCAATAGCTTATCAGGTAAAAGATTTGTTTGAAGCAATGATCGAGGTGCCGAAAGACAAGCCAGACTGCCTCAAGGTGGATGGGGGTGCTACTGAGAATAGCTTCTTAATGCAGTTTCAGGCTGATATTTTGGGAGTTCCAGTTTTTGTGAGTGAGATAAGAGAAGTTTCTGCTCGTGGAGCCGCACTGTTGTCACTTCTAAGAACGGGGATTTTTTCAAGTCTGAAGGAGATAAAGGACGCTATCAGCTTTGAGAAGAAGTACGAGCCTTCCATAACTGAGAAAACGAGAAACACTTACTATCAAGGGTGGAAAAAAGCGATAAGAAAAGTCTTTTGCGAATGAGGTTTTCCGAAAGGGGAAATGTGGACAATGAGTAAAACGGCATTTGGATTGATAATTGGAAACAGAGAATTCTTTCCTGATAAGTTGGTGGAAGAGGGAAGAGAAAAAATAATAGGAACAATCGAGCAAATGGGTTATGAGGTGGTCACTCTCAGACCAAGTGAAACCAAGTTGGGCGCTGTTGAAACCTGGAAAGACGCGGTAAAATGTGGGAAGCTCTTTCAGGAGAACAGTGAAAAGATACAGGGCATAATTGTATCACTCCCGAACTTTGGAGATGAGAAAGCCGTAGCAAAGGCAATAAGGGATAGCCAGTTAAATGTTCCTGTGCTGATACACGCTTTCCCGGATAATCCAGAAAAACTTGACCTTGCCAATAGAAGAGATAGTTTCTGCGGTAAGATCTCTGTCTGTAACAATTTGAGACAGTTTGGTATAAAGTTTTCTTTGACACGTTACCACACCGAGGATCCGGAAAGCGAGGAGTTCAGACAGGATTTAGAAAAATTTGCCCGCGTGTGCAGAGTTGTGAACAAAATGAAGAACGTTAAAGTAGGAGCTGTGGGAGCTCGACCCAGCGCGTTCAACACAGTTAGATTTTCTGAAAAGCTATTAGAAAGGTGGGGAGTATCAGTTGAAACTGTGGATCTCTCAGAAATATTTTCAAAGATGAATCAAACGCTGGACCAAGATCCGCGAGTTGAGGAGAAAATCAATGATCTGAAAAGAAATTTCAGAACATCTGCTGTACCGGATAAATCGTTGAAGCAAATGGCAAAATTTGGAGTTGTATTAGACGAGTGGATAGAGGAAAACGACATACAGGCAACAGCCATTCAGTGCTGGACTTCCATAGAACGAAACCTCCACATCACCCCATGCGCCATCATGAGCTTGCTCAGCGAAAAGTTGCAACCGAGCGCCTGCGAAGTGGACATAATGGGAGCGCTTTCGATGTACGTATTGCAGCTCGCCTCAGACAAACCCTCTGCTCTTGTTGACTGGAATAACAATTACAGGGAGAAAGACGAGGTTCTGTTGTTCCACTGTGGAAATTTCCCTGCGTCTCTGTACGAAGAAGCAGAAATAAGGTATGCAGACGTTATAGGTACCACTGTTGGGCATGAAAACGCATACGGAAGTTGTGCTGGTAAGATCAAAAGTTCGCCGTTCACCTTTTTGAGGATGACAACCGATGAGATGTGCGGAAAGATAAGAGCCTATGTGGGTGAGGGAAAAATTGAAGAGGAAGATCCAAAAACATTTGGATCGCGAGGCGTAGCAAAGATAGAAAGACTTCAAAATCTAATGCAGTATATTTGTAAATCTGGCTTTGAACACCATGTGGCGATAAATCTTTCAAAAGTGGCTGAAATTGTTAAAGAAGCATTAGAGAACTACTTGGGAGTCGAAGTTCACTATCATGAATAAGGGATACCTAATGGTATCCCTTAAAAAATAACTCCGCTTACAAGGATAGCGTTTGAGTGACCTCCTCTCATCCCCTTAAGGGAATGAGCTTCCTCCTTCATTGAAGCAAGCTTACACGAATATGTGGGTTTGAGCCCAATATTCGTGCAGCGGCTCCCTTCTCCAGAGGCTTAACTTCGGGTCGGTCCAACCCTACGAAATTTTGTTCACTAAGCTCTAACCCTTTCTTTAAGATGACTAAAGCTGC
>QNAO01000216.1 GCA_003641785.1 Thermotogae bacterium | reverse complement strand
CAGCCGCACTAACATATGTTGCCGCAACATCAATGGCAATTCTCCAGCTATTGAGAATGCTCCTGATAGCAGGTGCTTTTGGCAACAGACGGTAGAGCTGTAAGGAGGAAAACTTTGAAAAGATTAACAATAAAGGATATCGCCTCAAGAGCGGGTGTTTCTGTTTCGACAGTTTCACGCGTTTTGAATAACAAAGGCAACGTTGATAACGTGTTGCGTGAAAAAGTTATGGACGTTGTGAAAAGCACGGGCTTCCGTCCGAGCAACGCAGCAGTGTCTTTCAGAAAGGGTATGGACAGTATCGGCGTTATCGCAAATATGGACGATGAGGCCAGTGTGAGGGTGCTTAAAGGAGTTCTTCAGGTTTTTTCCCAACGGGGTGTGTGGTTTAGGTTTGTGAGTTGCAACGATCCTGGAGAACTCTCGTTTGATAAAGTACTCATAACGGGCGATATGCCCGCTCCCATGCAGATACAGGCTCAAAAAAAAGTGTATGCTGGCACATGGTGCGCTGACGGAGTGTCGGTGTGCCCCAATTACTACCGCTCTGCCTTCATGGTTGGGGAGCATCTTTATTCAAAAGGAGCGCGTAACTTTATCTTGATCACTGGAGAAATAAAAAAATACAAGCATGCGCGCTTTTACGCTGGCTTTCTGAAAGCCATGTATGTGAAAAAAATAGACGAATACTCTGTTTTCCACGGTGAGGTTTCTGCGAAGTTCGGATTTGAAACAACGAAGAAACTACCGCTGATTCCGGACGCCATTATTTGTAGCGACGACGTTCTTGCCCTTGGTGTTATTAAAGCACTAGAAAGTGAAGGCATAAATGCTCTTCACAAGACAATAATCGCAGGTTGTGGAAATTCTCTAATTCTTAGCACTAACTACTCCTTTGTCACAGTTGAAACCTTTGCTGAAAACATAGGAACCAAAGCTGCCGAAATTCTTCTCAACGATCTTTACGAAAGCGACAGTCCCGAAACGATTCTTATGCCAACAAAGGTGATTGATCACTTAGAGTGAAAGGAAGATTCAACATACCTGGCGTTTCAAAAACTTCTAAATCCATCGGCGCTCTGCTGTTTATCACTGTGGTGTGGGGAACCACATTCCCCATGCAAAAGGCAATTCTCGGTAGTCTGAATCCTTTTCTTTACAACGCGCTCAGATTCGCAGTTGCGAGTGTCGTTGCTGTTATATTCTTCAAACCCAGAGAAAATCAATGGAAGTCCGGCGCTATCCTTGGAATATTCCTTGGTCTTGCATACGCCACCCAAATGCTCGGCCTGAAATTGACAACATCGACAAAAAGCGGCTTTATAACCTCTTTGTACATCATCTTAGTTCCTCTATTCTCACTCTTGATAGAGCAAACCAAGCCAACCCTCCTTCAAACGATATCTTTCTTATTATCAGTTCCAGGACTGTATCTTTTGAACGATCCGTCCAGCTCACCCTTCACATTAGGCGATTTCTTTACCGTAATCTGCGCTTTCTCTTTCGCTGTTCACGTGGTCATGATAACGAAGCTTTCAGCAAACTTTCATGAAACCTCTTTGCTGCTTCCTCAGCTCTTGGTAACCTCTGCTATTAATTTCGTCTTAATCCCATTTGGAGGAAGTTCCAGGTTCACATTTGAAGCCGTTTTTGTCATGGTGTACACTGCTGTAATGGCAACCGTGATCGTTATCTGGCTGCAACTAAAGCATCAAAAGGTGGTCGGATCGAACGTGTCCGCTTTAATATATGTGGGAGAACCTGTGTTTGCAACAATTGCTTCTGTGATTGCTCTGGGTGAAAAGGTCTCACTTCCTCAGCTCTTTGGGATGTTCGTGCTCGTAGCCTCGCTTTGCTTGGCAACAGTTCGTAAAACAGAAAAAACAACGTAAAGAACTCAAGTCATTCTTTAGCCATTCCAGGATTTCTCCACAAGCCTCATTACTCGCTCAAGTGTAAAGCCAGCGTTTTTCATCGATAGAACAGCATTTTTGAATTCTCTTAACACCTCATTCTCCAAACTTTTTCTTAAAACCGCCTCATTCTTCTTAACGGCATAACCAACACCAGGCCTTGGCTCAATAACTCCTTCGCGTACAAGTTCACGGTACGCCCTGGCAACGGTGTTTGGATTCACCGATATACTTGATGCCAGATCCCTGACCGACGGTATCAGCTCACCATGCTTAAGTTCGCCCTTCATTATGGCTTCCTTTATCTTCTTCTTTATCTGAGAATAAATCGGCTTACTGAAATCTACCTTGAACCACACATTTTCGCCTTCTTTTCAAAATATCAAATCTTTTTGAAAAAACTCCTCTGTTTTTCTCACAGCTATTGGCCAAAATACTATGCTTCCCACGATTCCGATTGACAGCAAAACCAAACTCATAATTAACGGAGAGACCGTTCCCCTAAACGTGTAAACAAGGAATCCCGCGCCCCCTACGAAACCAAACACTATGAGAATCGAGAAAAGACCATTCAAATTCTGTTTCATGGCTTTCTGGGGATTATCCCAGTCAAGAGATGGACGAACCGCATCAACAACAACTTGGACAAGGTTCAGAAAAAACGTGCATACACTTCCAATACCTGCTATAAAAATCATCTGCAAAGCACTGATCCCTAACAGAATCCTGATTGCAATAGACGCGGCTACCGGGCCTATCAGGCTCATTTCGGTGATCTGAATCAACTTGACCATGAGAATCGTTCGGGACTCAATTGGCAAAACTCTAAGCTCCTGAACCAGTTTCCCTTCCCTGCTGAAAAGGGATGCCGACAGTAAATTAGTTGCTCCAGCGAGAATGGCCACCAAAGAACCGACGACAACCGAGTGATCCTTGAAACTCTCAAACAGCGCCGCGATTGTCGCATCTTGACTCGCCTGAATCGATAATCCCATTATGACTAAAATAACGGGGAAAACCAGAACATTGGCAAAAGCGTTGACAGAAAAAGCTGGTATTCTGAGAAGGTATCTCCACTCTCT
>QNAO01000215.1 GCA_003641785.1 Thermotogae bacterium | reverse complement strand
ACTGTACCATGAAACGTTCTTCTTGGCAATTTCTGCAAGTGTGAGCTGAGCCATTCTCAATATGGGTAGGCAGTAACCTCTTCCGGCAAGTACAACATCGTCTTTGATATTCATCTCGGCTGTGAGTCGTTTTGTATCTGTTTTGAGTGCGGCACCCACATGATCCACAACTGCGTTGAAGTCAAGTTTCTCTTTTGTCCATGAACTGGCTATTAGCAACAACGCGGTGATGGTATTGAGAAAACTCTTGGAAGAGCCCATTGCCCTTTCGTGCCCGGCAAAAATTGGGAAAACGTTCTCTTCCGGCATTTCCGCTGCCGTGGGACTGTCAATATTGTTCGTTACAAGAAAACACCTATCGAGTTTACTTCGAAACTGTTCAAAGAACCTCACGAGCTCTGCTGTCTTGCCAGATTGACTGATCAAAATTATTCTGTCGTAGTGCTCGATTACAGCCTTAGCGTCATACCACAAGAACTCCGAGAGCTCATGGCATTCCGCGCGAAACCCTCTGGATCTCAAATACAGCGCGGCATAGAGCCCCGCGTAGTACGATGCTCCCATTCCGAGAAACAGAACAGACTCATGCGAACAAGTGCTCGATCTTGCCTTTATTTCTGAAGCGTGCTCAAGAAGATGAGAGAGAGCGGTTGGTTGTTCTGAGATATCTTTGAGAAAATCTGTCATTACTAAGCCTCCCCAGTTATATCTATGCTATTTATAACACATTCACTTTTAAGATCTGTAACAAAATCTGCCAATTCCCCTTTGCAGATTTTGCAGGCGAATGTGGTTTAAAAATGTGATAAAATACTATTGTAAGATGTGGTAAGAGACTTGGAGAAAAACCACATCCCGTATGGGGTGTGGTTTTTTATTTGGGGGTGTTCAGTGAAAGTCACTGTCATAGGCGCTGGGGTTGTCGGAAGCCTGATCGCAAGAGAACTTTCAAGATATGATCTGGAACTGAGCATAATTGAACAGAATCTCGATGTTGGTTGGGCCGCTACCAAGGCGAATTCCGCGATCCTGCACGCTGGATACGATGATCCACCAAATAGTGTTCGCTCAAAATTTTGCTCAAAGGGAAATTCCATGTACACAAGACTCTCAGAAGAGCTTGATTTCGAAATAAAGCGAACAGGGTCTTATGTCGCTGCGTTCAACAACGAGGAGTTGAGAACGCTCAAAAAACTGCTGAAACAAGGTCGCATCAACAACGTGCCAGATCTGGAAATTCATGAAAGAGAAACTCTTATTCAAAGAGAGCCAGAACTGAACCCTGATATTCAATACGGCCTGTGGGCTCCAACCGCTGGAATCACAGAGCCGTGGGAGGTCGCCATTGCGGCTGTTGAGAACGCTGTGGCAAACGGCGCAAGGATCATTCTTGGAGAAAAGGTTGTTGGCTTTGAGAAGCGGCGCTCTAAAATAACAGAAATCACCACGCAGAAAGGGGTTTACAAAACGGATTTAGTCGTGAACGCAGGAGGAATTTTCGCTGATGACATTGCGCAACTCGCTGGTGCGGAATACGTACCACTTCATCCGCGACGTGGTGAATACATTGTTCTTGATAGAAAACCAGGATTTGCTGTCAAAACGGTGATATTTCCATCTCCAACTGCGGTTTCAAAAGGAATTCTTGTAGTGCCAACGGTAAATGGAGAGATACTCCTTGGCCCAACGGCGGTCGATCTTTCAAGTGATATGAAAAACAGCACCAGAACAACAAAAGAAGGACTCAACAGAGTGATGCGGTCTGCGAAGTTCTTAGTTTCATCTCTTGATTTTTCACGTGTCATTAAGACATTTTCTGGCCTTAGACCCGAAAGTCCACAAAAAGACTTCTTCATTGGGGTAAGCAAGAGAGTTCCCAATTTCATAAACGTTATGGCGATGAGATCCCCCGGTCTAACAGCGGCACCCGCGGTGGCTGAACACGTGGTTGAAAAAATCATTCAACAGAAGCTTAAATTCAAGCTGTCGAAGAAAAGAGACTTCAATCCCAAGAGAAGCAGGATTAAAAGATTTGCCGAACTGCCGCCTGAGCAATGGCGCGAGGCTGTTCGGAAAGATCCCGCCGCGGGAAGATTGGTATGCTACTGTAACAAAGTTACCGAGGCTGAAATAGTTGAAGCAATAAGGCGAGGGGCGAGAACTCTCGATGGAGTCAAATTCAGAACAAGGGCAATGTTTGGAAGGTGTCAGGGGGGATTTTGTTCTATCAGTATTATGAAGATTCTGAAGCGAGAACTCGGAATAGATATGTCTCGGCTAAGGATGAAATCACAAAATAGCTGGATTGTGAGCAGGAAAGTGAGAGAATGAAAACGGACGTGCTTGTCATCGGAGCGGGAGCGGCGGGAATGGCTGCGGCTATCAGCGCGGCGAGAAACAATGTAAGAGTGGTTCTTGTAGACAGAGATGAAAGAACAGGAGGAGTACTCAATCAGTGCATTCACAGCGGTTTTGGACTGCACTATCTCAAAGAAGAACTCACCGGTCCAGAATACGCTGAAAGATTTTCTTCTCTTCTGAAAGAGTATGAAATAGACGTGGTGACAGAGTGCTGTGTTCACACGATAAAACCAAATGGTGAAGCCATTTTGATATCACCCAGTGGAGTTCATGAAATCGTGTCAAAAGCGGTAATTTGTGCCACTGGAGCCAGAGAAAAACCTTTTGGATCTCTGATGATCCCGGGAGACAGGCCATCTGGGATATTCACAGCAGGAGTCGCTCAAAGGTATCTGAACATAGAAAACAGATTAATAGGTAAAAGAGCTTTGATACTTGGTTCTGGTGACATAGGTATGATAATGGCTCGCAGGTTAACGCTTGAAGGTGTTGAGGTCGCATGTGTTGTTGAAAGACTGCCATACCCCAGTGGGCTTTTGAGAAATGTGATTCAGTGCCTTGAGGACTTCAACATACCACTGTATTTATCGAGCACTGTCGTGGAAGTGAGGGGAAAAGAGAGATTAGAGGAGGTTGTCGT
>QNAO01000214.1 GCA_003641785.1 Thermotogae bacterium | reverse complement strand
TGGAAACATACTCAACAGGCAACTGAATTGCATTTTCGGGTATGAAGTATGAATTGCTCACTTTGAAGCGCTCTTGCATGAGCTCAAAAATATAACTCGCTGGAGGTGGAGTATTTTTCAACCTTTCAAACTCTTCTGTTTCAAGCCCGTGATGCGCTATTCTAACTATTTTCCCCTCATCCCTGTTGAGTAAATTTATCAGGATGTATCTGTATCCCGTCACTTCACTAATAGTTGCAGCAAGATTCGAAAGATTCTCCTCAAGCGAGCTTTGCTTAGATGTGTTGTTCACGAATTCTATAACCCTGGCGAGTTTTTTTCTGAAGTTTCTAATTCTTCCGTTCTCAATGGTAAGAAGAGAGATTCTTTCGTTTAGCTTTGCAAAGCCATATATAGAGATGGCAGAGACAGGGAAAAGAGCAAGGAAAACAACGCCATCAACAACATTTGCTCGAAGTGTTTTCTTCACAACTGCCGCGAATATGGATAGCAAGAAGAACATCGAAGCAAGCTGAGAGTAATTTTTCCAATCCGTTTCATGAGTTTTAGAAAAAGTCGCAAGAACATCTATTCCCATAATTATGGCATATAAAGCGGCGAAAGCAAGATATTCGTTGCCGATCAAAGAATGAAGCCATATCGCCAACGTATACGTTAAGAAAAGAATTAAAGAGCACATCAACCTCCTCCGAATAGGCGTTTTTCCTATGTGAAACATGTATCCAAGCAACAGCACGTAGGATACAGAATCACATTTGGCAACTAAGAGTAGTGGCAGAGCAACCAGCAGCAATTTACTCAAGAATGTTTCTGGCTTTGTGCTGAAGAGCGAAGAGACTGCCCAGGCGTAAATGATTCCTATGATAAATGTGCTGTCTATTTCAGGCTTCAAGAGAAAAAACGAGATTGCGACGCAGACTACCAAAACGATTATCAGGGCAGCGATTCTTAGATTTTCTTTAGTGGCCACTCTTGTTCATATCCCCCATCTGTTCTGTTGAAAAGTGAAATGGAAATTCAACCCATTCACCAGTCAATGACGAAAGATACATTCCCAATACAATATCGACAGCTTTCCTACCTTCTTCACCAGTTATGCATGGCTCCTTATCTGCTTCAAGCGAGTTGAAGAAATCTCTGTAAAGGGCTATATGCCCACTTCCATACACTGTCTCGGGATCTGGTAGTTTCATGTAAGGATGTGTGTTTTCGTTCTCAAATCTCCATACCTCAATTCGGTTTGCTGCCAGGCCACCTATTTTCACAGTTCCTTTTTTTCCAAATATCGTGAGCACTTCTTCCAGGTTTTCTGGGAACGTATTTGAAGTTCCTTCAATCAATCCCACAGAACCGTTGTGAAACTCAACTATTCCCACGCCGAGATCCTCTGCTTCGATGTAGTTGTGATTCAGATTTTTGATCAAGCCCATGACTCTTCGGACCTTTCCTCCGAGCATCCATTGAAGCAGATCAATACCATGAGTGCACTGATTCATCAGAACGCCACCATCTTCTTTCCAGGTGCCCCTCCACTTTGCCTGACGGTAGTAGCTTTCATTTCTATTCCATCTGACACTGATGACACCGTGAAATATCTGTCCGAATTCACCAGATTCTATTTTCTTTCTCAACTCTTGCACTGGAGGGTTAAACCTGTTTTGGAAGCAAACTCCAAGTTTAAGATTTCTCGATCGCGCTGTATTTATCATATCGTTCATGTGATGAGTACTCAGTGCCATTGGTTTCTCGACAAGAACACTCTTTCCATGACTCATAGCCAGCATGCTGATCTCATAGTGCGTTCCGCTCGGTGTTGCAACGATCACAGCGTCGATATCGTACCTGTTGAAAATATGCTGAGAGCTCGTTGTGATCTCAGGTCTTCTCGCACCTCGAGATTCAAGAGTATCGGCTATCCTTTCTGCGCGCTCTTTTATAACATCACAGACGGAAACAATCTCAACTTTCTCTGAATTGCTTAAAGCGGCATCTACATGTTTGCTCAGAGCGATTCTACCGCAACCTATAAGAGCTGTGCGAATTTTTGCCACTAAATCTTTTCCTCCACAATGCTGAGTATTCTCTGGGATGACCTTCCGTCCCCAAATGGATTTTCAAAAGACTCTGTGGTTCTGTTCATTGCTGCCACCATGGCGTTGTAGACGGATTCTCTTTCGGTGCCACTTAGAATTCCACATCCATTTTCAATCAGTTCTGGCCTCTCAGTTGTTTCACGTGCAACAACAACAAATTTCCCGAAAGAAGGTGCTTCTTCCTGAATTCCTCCCGAATCGGTAACAACAAAAAGGCAGTCATTCAAAAGTGATAGAAACTCCACATAGTTTACGGGTTCTATGAGCCTGACGTATTGGCATCCGTTTAGAATGTCACGTGCGATTTTTCGAACTCGAGGGTTCTTGTGTACGGGGAACACCACAGGTACGAGCTTCTCTTCAGCGAAAGATTTCACTGCCTGTAATATGTTTTCCATTCTGACACCTATGTTTTCCCTGCGATGGAGTGTCAGAAGGACGTAATCGTTGAGATTTGTGATTCGCCTTTTTGTTCTTGTGAGGTCTGCTTTACTGCGTATGAAATTCAATGCGTCCACGACAGTGTTACCTACAACGAAAATTTTCTTAGAATCTATCCCCTCACTAATGAGGTTTTCCTTTGCTCTCTGGGTTGGTGCAAACAGGTAATCGGACAGGGTGTCGATAACCCTTCTGTTCATTTCTTCTGGAAACGGATCACGCAGGAATCCACTTCTCAGTCCCGCTTCTATGTGAGCGATTTTTACGCCAAGATGAAACGCACAAATTGCCGCAGCCATCGCTGTTGTTGTGTCACCCTGCACAAAGAGAATATCGGGTTTTTCCCTTTCCATAATTGGATGGAGTTCTAATACCACTCTTGATGTGATACTGTTTAGAGTCTGATTGTGTGTCATGATGTTGAGGTCGTACTTCACTGAAAGCCCGAAAACCTCTAACATCATATCCATCAT
>QNAO01000213.1 GCA_003641785.1 Thermotogae bacterium | reverse complement strand
TTGAAGCTGCCAATAGACTACATCTGGTACTCGTTTATATTCGCTGAGCTGGCTGAGGCGTGCTACAGCTTATATGTTTTCAGAAAAGGTAAGTGGAAAACTATCAGGGTTGGTTAGATATCATTCGCGAGTGGAAATCTTCGCCGTGTTGTCTCTGGTTAACCTTAATTTTGTAACAAAAACCTCTGAATTTTCTGCAAAGACACAGGGTAAACATTTGATTACCAAAGTGAAACAACATCTAAACGCCGTTCACAAGCGAATTTGAAAACGATTGCTCAAGCACCTGTCAGATTTGCAACTTTTTTTCAAAAGTCCTATAATGTTAAATACCAGAACATTAGCGGAGCGGTTTTTATGTCAGATCCAGAGAAGAGACACGTTCCAGTCATGGTAGAAGAAGTAGTCAATTGTGTTGGTTCTTTGAGCGGAGTTTTTTTGGATTGTACGGTTGGTGAAGGCGGGCACACCGAGGCAATACTTGGAAGCTTTGAGCGCTGTAGAGTTGTGGGATTGGATGTGGATGTGGATGCCCTCGAATTAGCGAAGCGGAGACTTGCCAAGTATGGATCAAGAGTTATCTTAAAACACGCGTCGTACACAGAAGCTGAGAAAGTCCTACAGAGTTTAGCGATTTCCCATGTTGATGGGATATTGCTGGATTTAGGTGTGTCCACGCTGCAACTCGAAAAGAGTGAGCGTGGTTTTGCTTTTGCAAGGAATGGTCCTCTTGACATGAGAATGAACACAGATCAAGATCTAACAGCGTTTGATATTGTGAATACGTGGCCAGAGTCTCGAATAGCGCGAATACTCTTTGAGTATGGGGAAGAAAAGCGCTTTTCAAAAAGGATCGCACGTGTAATTGTTGCTAACAGACCCATAGTTAGCACAAAAGAATTGGTAGCCGCAATATCAAAAGCGCTCCCGTATGAAGTTAAACGATCTCGCAGGAGGCATTTTGCGACAAAGGTTTTTCAAGCTATAAGAATAGCTGTAAACGACGAACTAAACAATGTAAGGCGTGTTTTGGAGGTAGCTCCGAATATTTTAGCGAAGAGTGGAAGGATTTTGGTTATTAGCTTTCACTCGTTAGAGGATCGTATAGTTAAGCAAGCGTTTCGTTCATGTGAACAACTGAGGGTTATAACTCGTAAACCGATGCTACCTTCATCAGAAGAGGTGGTGCGTAACCCGAGATCGAGAAGTGCAAAGTTAAGAGTAGCGGAGCGGATCTGAAAGGAGGGGGCTTTTTGGCTCTCATATCGTCTCGAGCGAAGCGGAGTTCACATTCCCATGTGTTATCGCAGACTCTTGCAAAAAGAGTTGTTTCAGTGATGTTCTTCTTGGGCCTACTAATTGTTACAGTTGCGTTAGTTGTCCCGATCATTAAGATCCTCACCAACAACGTTGTACTTACCCAGCAAAATCAGGTGTTGGAAAAGCGCATCTTGGATCTTGAACAAGAGCTATTGACCTTGAGAAAAGAAAGATTGCTGTTTTTGTCGCAGTTTGAGACAGTGAGAATGGAGGACTATGGACAGTAAAACGTGGCAATTGCGTGTAAAGTTCATAGTTTTTTTGATGGTTGTCGCAAGCGCATTCATGCTTGGGTATTTTGCGATAGGTCCGTATAGTATTGTTGCACCAAAGTTATGGAATGTGAGAATCCCAGGACTTAGAGGAGAAATAAGAGACGCTACAGGGAGATTGTGCGCTGTAGACAGGATTTTTTACGTCGCCTATCTCGATGTTGGCTATTTGAGAAAAACGTACTCCCCTCGCCTCAATCCCTACCTGAAGTTGCTTTTCGAAAACTTTAATCTGGATTTGTCGACTGAAGATGTACTTCTTACTAATAAATCCTTTCTCAGACTGGGTAGATCCTCGACTCGAGATGATCTTTTGAATCTTGTTCCCACTGAGATGCTTTTCTGCGTTTCAATTGAAACCGAGGTAGAAAGGAAATGTACTGATGTTTATGGAATGGAAAAAATCTTAGGACGAGTTATAGATGGCAATGGAATAGGAGGTATTGAGCAGGCTCTTGACGAATATTTGAGGCCAAGGAAAGAGGGTAGAATCCAATTAAAGTACCATTATGGGCTTTTCAATGCGAACTCGAAGATAGAGTCAATTCAACCTCCCCAGAATGGAAATAATTTAAGGCTTACCCTTGACATTGATATTCAGAGGATCTGCTACGAGGAAATTCAAAGGGCAGTGGAGGAAAACAACGCTCTGGCAGGTGGAATAATCGTAGTTGAAACTAAGACGGGGAAAGTGAGGGCTCTATCTTTCACAAGAAAATGGAATGATACTGTGCTGGGTTATATCGAGCCGGGTTCAGCTATAAAGCCGATAGTCTACGCTATAGCTCTTGAAAACAATGTTATAACACCAGAGAGTACATTTTTATGCCAGGGTAGTATTAAACCTGTTGACACTGTGGATATAACGATTGGAGATATGAGTTCTCATGGTGTACTGAACACTCAGGAGGCTTTAGTTCACTCGTGTAACGTCGCAACTGTGATGATAGCCCAGAGAATTCACAAAGCGATGGGAGACCAGGAATATTGGTCGTGGCTCAAAAAGTTCGGTTTTGGACAAAGGACAGGTATACAAATAGCAGGTGAAATAGAAGGCGTTTTGAGGAGACCACAGGATTGGTCAAAAGTAGATTTTGCTATGCTGTCTATTGGACACGGTATTGGCGTCACTCCAATCCAGTTTGTTTCAGCTTTCAATGTCATTGCGAATGATGGTTGTTATGTCTACCCCACACTCTTGGAAACAGATAAAAGTACAGAGGTTCGCATCATCTCTTCCGAAAATGCCCGTGTTATTAAAGAAGCTCTGAGAAGAGTTGTTACAAAAGGGACTGGAATAAAAGCCAGTTTACCAAATATAGAAGTTGCAGGAAAGACGGGCACAGCTCAAAAACTCGCATCTGGGCCGGGTAAGTACTACTCCATCTTTGTTGGTTTTTTCCCGTATGAGAGTCCCGAGTA
>QNAO01000212.1 GCA_003641785.1 Thermotogae bacterium | reverse complement strand
TTAACCACCGGCGGCAGTTGCCTGGAGCTTGCGGAACACCCCAGGGTGCCATGACCTGGATAACTATTGCTTACCTACAGTAAGCCCCTAGTCAACTATCTTGCTTACGCAAGTCCCTTCCTGTCCTGAGCATCAGCGAAGGGAAGGGGTAGTTGACTGAGTCACCAATCCTTTTGTGTAATAAATTGTATCGGAGTAAACTCCTTCTGGCATCTTCAATTCGACTACCACTGGAACAATGTCTGAAGGCGCAGGCCTTTTTCTCTTAAACATGATTTTCCAGGTTAGTTCCGAGAATTCCTTGTTGTCATCGATGTTAGTGCTTCCCCCGGACAAAAAGGCAATCTCGGAAAATGGGCTTTCTTTTGTGAATATCCTGATTCCTTTTTCCCGCAAAGTCACCAGCGTGGATCTCTTCCAAGCTTTGTCATCAATCGATTCAAAAACAACCGCATATCCCCTCCCTCGGGGGATACTTGAAAGCTGCTGAGCCAAAAAGTATTCCTGGGTAGTGCTGATTTTTGAGAGCCTGCGATAAGATGATTCCAAACTGATAAAAACAGGGCCTCCCCCTTCACGTACACTGACAAAATTGTGGACAAACTGCAAGATATTTCCAAATACATCCTCAAAACGGACTGTTAACTCCACAGAGTCTTGCTTCATTTCTATTCTGTCAACTTTCACAATAAGCGGTTCAGTGCCCTTGGCTATATGAACATCTACACAATGATCCTTCCAGTCGAGAAAAGCGAAAAACGGATATGAATACTCGATATTTATCGTTCCGTCAGGTGTTTTGAAAAGTCTCGAAAGACCAGATTTGGTGACAAGACAGACATATCCTTCTGAAATCACCACTGGCTTGCCATCAAGTGTTGTTTCAAAACACCAAGAGCCGTAAGCTGGCAATCTCTCTTTCTCTTCAAAGGTGTCTTTATCTATTAAAATCAGTTCATCTTTCGCCGCGTTTAAAACCCAGATACCTGAAGGGCTTAATTCAATGTCCGTTATGATCATGAAATTCTTCATGGGAATGATATTCACATTGTTTCCATCGTAAAAGAAGATTCTGTCAATATCGGCTCCCCAGAGGTATCCATTTCTGTCAAAGCCAGCGAGTATTCCACCTGAGAACCCCTCGCTCAGGATGTCTTCACCATCTTCGTAAAGGTGAACTAACTTGCCCTCACCGAGCGCGACCAAGTTTCCATCGTTTGAAAAAGCTATTGAATCAGGCTCAAAACTCAATTTCATGCTACTGTACTGACCATCTTTTATGCGCACTATTCTTTTATTAGCCTTGTCAGCTATATACAACGAATCTTCGTGGAACTTCACATCTACTGGAGAGTAGAACCACTCGATACCGTTGACAAAGCTGTTGTATTTGAAAACAGTATTTGAGAAAGTGGGTGTTGGTATCCGTGTTTCATCAGTTAACCAATCTATTTCCTTCAGCAGAGAGACAACTTCTGAGCGCCCTGGGCTTACGACGAGTATTGTCTTGAGATCCTCTCTGGCTTTCTCTACTAGGCCCGTCTCTATTTCAATCTTTGCTGTCAGATACCAGAATTCTGGTATGTCTCCCACGTAAACCAACCCCGAGAGGGCTCTTTTCATCATCTCGCGCGCGTGCGAAACATCACCTTCATACCATGACTGCAGAGCATCCGAAAAAAAATCTCTCGCCTGTTCTTCCGTTACAATTCCGCTAAAAGCACATACAGTTACTATCAGGAGAAGAACCACCAAGTTGACACGTTTCAATTCAGTTTCGCCCCTTGCCTTGAATTCTAAAGATATAGGTTTTTCTTTCTGCTCCTTTAAGAAGAGATCTTATATTTTCCGAATGCCTCAGCGTTGAAAGTGTTGCGAGTATTATGAAGAGGGTAGCCGTGTCTAGTCCACGCAGATAAGCGAAAACAGCACCCACATAAAGAGCCAAAATAGAGGCCAGAGAGACGTACTTGGTGATAACCGTTGTTACAAACCAAGTGAGTAGAAAAATTGCCCCTGATATGGGAAAAAGAGCAAAGTACACACCAGTGGTGCTGGCGACACCTTTCCCTCCCCTGAACTTCAAGAAGATTGAAAAATCGTGTCCCAAAACAGCGCTTATCGAGGCTATTCCTTCAATATTTTTGTCTCCATGATAAAGAATTGAGAATACCAACACAGGTATAAATGCCTTTAGCGCATCCAAAATCATGCAGAGCAACCCTATTCGAGCACCGGCGGCTCTAAGCGCGTTCGTTCCTCCCACATTGCCGCTCCCCATGGTTCGGATATCTATATCTTTCAGTTTTGGTAGTATAAAACTGAATGGAATCGATCCGCACAGATAAGATACTATTCCAGTGAGGAAATACACCATTTGTCATCGCCTGCCTTTGAATCGAAGCATGATGGGCGCACCAGTAAAATGGTATATTCTTTGTCTTATGATTCTCTTAATGAGTTTTTCGTATCCGAACGGGACCAGAGTTGGGTTGTTCACCACTATTGAAAATCTCGGGGGGCAGACATCTTCTTGAGAAGCAAAATAGATTTTCAGCCTCTTTCCCCTGAAACCTGGGGGCGGGTTTAACGCTATTATATCTGCTAAGATCCGGTTGATCTGACTGGTTGGAATTCTCTTTGAATAAGATTCGAGAGACACTTCAATGGCGTCTATCAGCTGGCCAATTCCCTTTTTTTTAGAAGCACTGGTGAAAATTACTGGACAAAAATCCGCGAAGTACATCTTTTTCTTAAATGCCTCTTCATACCGTTTTGTAGAGGTGTTTTTTATCAAATCCCATTTGTTGAAAACACAAACAAGAGCTTTCCCCTTTCTAATAGCCAGCCCTGCGATACGCTGATCCTGCCTTGTGATGCCATCGCAAGCATCCATCACGAGTATAACGAGATCTGACCTCCGCAAAGAGTTAACTGCTCTTTTAACACTGTATGGCTACACAGAATTGGTTCCATTTTTACTTTTTCTTCTTAATCCGGCTGTGTCCATAAGGATATATGTTTTTTCTTTAATTTTTATGGGCTCATCT
>QNAO01000211.1 GCA_003641785.1 Thermotogae bacterium | reverse complement strand
TATTCTCAAACCGATCTCAATGAAAAACACAGCGATGAGGATTCCAACGATTTTCCAAAATCCAAAGGTGACAATGTCAAAGGCGTAGAGTATCAGGATCACGGCAAGAGAAATAGAGACAAGCCCTGAAGGGAAGCCCCTTTTAAAGATACTCTTCAATCCAGAAAACGCAAAGAATATTGCGAAAAACACACTAACAACCCGACCAAATGTCAAAGACATCAACCCCAGAGAGCTGAGCAAAATCATAAGGCCCACAAAAATTAAAAACAGTGCAAATCCCACAATCTCATCACCTCATATCAAGAAATTTTCGGGTTATTTCCATTTTCGCACATTTTTAAGTATAGCCACCGCACCATGATATTATTAATAATAACAGAGGTGAGCAAGTGAGGATTCTCATAACAAATGACGACGGAGTTACATCGCGCGGCTTGTTAATGCTTGCAGAAATTCTTTCTAAAAAACACGAAGTCTTAGTTGTAGCGCCCGAATCTGAGCAGAGTGCGACGGGACATGCAATCACGATACGAATGCCTTTATGGGTCAAGAGAGTGGCGCTTTCAAGAGTATTCCCAGTTTTTGCAACGACTGGAACACCTGCAGACTGTGTCAAACTCGGTGTAGAGGTTCTCTCAAATGGGGCTGTAGACTTGGTTATAAGTGGGATAAATCGTGGTTTCAACTTGGGTACAGATATCATCTACTCCGGAACGGTTTCCGGAGCTTTAGAGGGTGTTTTACTTGGGATACCGTCAGTTGCGGTATCTGGACCAATCAGCGAGAGTTTTAACGTTGAACAAGCCGCGGAATTTGTGAATAAATTCATTGCGGAATTCGATTTCAACATGCTGCCGGCTTTCTGCGCTCTGAACATCAACATTCCTGAGGGAAAAATAAAGGGATGGCGCGCAGCCAGACAGAGTAAGCGACGTTTTGCAGATAGATTTGAATCTCGAAGAGACCCTTCAGGGAAAACATATTACTGGCTGTATGGAGACGTTGTCGAAGATGACAGCGATCCTGAAGCTGACTACAGAGTAGTTAATCAAGGATATGCGTCTGTTACACCTATCAGCGTGTTCCTCACAGAAGAAAACGTGCTCAAAACTATGAGGAGGCGATAGCAGTTGAGGAAAATAAGGCTTCTGGGAGATCCTGTCCTCAGAAGGCGGTCAAAAGAGGTAGAGGCGTTAGATGAAAGTGTAGAGAGCATTGTTGAGGAGCTCTTTCAAATAATGTACTCAGAAGATGGCGTTGGGCTTGCCGCCCCTCAGATCGGCGTTTCACTCAGAATATTCGCCATAGATGACGGTAAGCCGATGGCTTTCGTAAATCCCAAAATCCTCTGGCGTAGCGAGGATACTAACATAGGTGAAGAAGGATGTCTGAGCATACCTGATGTTTTCGAAGATGTTGAGCGTAGCAATTCTGTAGTAGTTGAATATTTAGATTTCAAGGGTAATGTTGCAAAGAAGCAGTTTTCAGGTTACACCGCTCGTGTGATTCAGCACGAGTATGACCATCTTGATGGAGTGCTTTTTATAGATCGCATTGCTCCAAATCGGCGAATCGCAATCAGAGAGAAGCTGATCAGCATTATCAGGGAGGCAAATCGCAAGTGAAACTTCTGTTTCTGGGAACTCCTAAATTCGCTGCTGTCCACCTTGAAAAACTTGTAGAATGTGGTTTCGATATTCTCGGTGTAATTACCAGACCTGATAAGCGCTCTGGCAGGGGACGAAGAATGATTTCTCCACCTGTGAAAGTGGTTGCACAAAAGTACCGTATCCCAGTGTTCCAGCCGAAAAAACTGGTTGATCTTGACTTTTTGACAGAAAAACCCGATATGGCGATAGTTGTTGCCTATGGCCAATTGATCACGAGAAACGTTCTTGATTCTGTGCCTTTGGGATTTTTCAATCTTCACCCTTCCTTATTACCAAAATATCGTGGTGCTTCTCCTATAAATCGTGTTCTGGAAAACGGTGAATCGCTAACTGGGCTGACGATATACAAACTCAACGAGCGCCTTGACAGTGGACCAATATACATTCAACAGGAAATTCAGATCGGTCCATACGAAACATTTGATGAGCTTTATCAAAAGCTCATGGAATATGGTCGGATTCTCTTAGTGAAATTTCTAAGAGAATTCCCATCTTTAGATGCACGGCACCAAAACGATGCGGAAGCCACGTATGCTCCTAAGATAAAAGCTCACGATTTGTGGATAGATTTCTCGGCAACTGCTTCTGCTGTTAAAAACAAGATAAGGGCTTACGATTCTGTTCCAGGCGCAGCCACGATGTACGAAGGTCAGCGTGTTAAGATATATGGGGTAAAAAAAATAGCACACGCTAACGAAAAACACAAGCCAGGTAAGATTCTGCACATTGATAGAAACGGAGCCTGGATTGCCACTGGTGATAGAGGAAGTGTGTTGGTCAGTGGTATACAATTTCCCTCCAAGAAAAGAATAACGTTTCTTTCAGCACTGAACGGGAGACTCGTCGAAGTCGGAGAACTCTTTTCAGGCTTTTCAAAACTATAGGAGGCAGAGAGGGACGGGTGATCGCGGGATTTTTTCCCGAGGAAAGTCCGGACTCCAAGGGCGGGGTGCTGGGTAACACCCAGAAGGAGTGATCCTTGGATAGTGCCATAGAAAAGGAAACCGCCCTCTCCAGGGCAAGGGTGGAAAGGTGAGGTAAGAGCTCACCAGCATTGGGGTAACCCAATGGCTTGGTAAACCCCACCCGGAGCAAGGCCAAGCAGGGGTGAGTGGTCCCGCTCTATCCCCCGGGTAGGCCGCTTGAGAAGGGCGGAAACGCTCTTTCTCAGATAGATGATCACCCTCGACAGAATCCGGCTTACAGTCCCTCTCTGTCTTGTTAGAAAACTCTTCAGGGGGATTTATAAAGGTCAACTACCCCTTCCTTCGCTGATGCTCAGGAAGGGACTTGCGTAAGCAAGATAGTTGACTAGGGGCTTACTGTAGGTAAGCAATAGTTATCCAGGTCATGGCACCCTGGGGTGTTCCGCAAGCTCCAGGCAACTG
>QNAO01000210.1 GCA_003641785.1 Thermotogae bacterium | reverse complement strand
TAAATCAACTCGATGGAATATATGGACTGTCTTTTAATCCCTACTCAGGATACTGGTTTCCCGCATTTCATTACGCTTACGGGAAAGAAAATCTAATTGAGCACGGTAAAGTCATCCTTGATGACAAGGCAACTCGGAAAACTCTGACTGTTCTAGACGGTATTCTGAATGAAATGGGTGTATGCAAACCTTTTGAAAAGAACGCAATGATCACTCTGTTCAAAGAAGGCAAAATTGGCTTTATGTTTTTTGGAACATTCATAATACCCGACTTCGAGAAAAGTGGTATTGAATTCGGTGTTCTTCCCTACCCGCGTGTTAAAGAAACCAATAGATACCTGACACCAGCTTTGGATTACAAAGGATTTGCTGTCTTGAAAGGAAAATTGAGACCATCAGTTACTCTGTTTTTAGAGTATTTGACAAGAGGAGACACACAGAAAGAATTCTGTGTCACACTTCGTAAGTTTCCTTGTAACAAGAATCTCATGGAAAACATTGCCACCGCAGACAATGTGTACAGAGCTGCTTATTTGAGTTCTCTTCGAGGGAAGCCGTTGCCATCTGATCCGCTATTTGAAAGATATCAGAAGGCAGTTGTGGCAATGACGCAACTCTATTTGAAACACAAAGCAAGTCTTGAGGAAGTGTGCAGAAATGCCCAGAAATACGTGGAAGAGGGGGGAAATTGAAAAAAAACAACATTTTTTTCTACCTTCTTCCGACATTGATAGTATTCGGAATAGTGGCAATCGCTCCAATGATTTACGCTGTTGTCATCTCATTTTTCGAAGCACCATTTGGCAAAATTTCCCATTTTGCGGGATTGAGCAACTACGCCTTTGCGCTCTCAGATTCTGGCCTATCTCTCTCTCTTCGAATCAGTTTTTTCTGGGCTTTGCTGAGTTGCATTTCGACATTGTTAGCCGCAATAATGTCAGCTTCCATTATAGTGCACAAAAAATGGGATTTCCTTCAGTACATCAGTCTGATTCCCTGGATGATACCACCGTATACCGCTATTCTGTCCTGGCGTGGCTTAATACATGGATATGGTGGAATATCTCTGATGTCGAAACTCCTACCATTTCCGACAAACCTTCAATTTGACGGAACGGCTGCCTTCTTTTGGTCAATATTTATCGCTTCGTGGTTATATTTTCCAATAGCAACCTCAACCTTTACCGCTGCTATGAAGCAGGTACCGGAGAATCTCGTTGATGCCGCACGCCTTGATGGCGCTGGCAATTTGGAAATTACGCTAAATGTAATAATTCCTCACATAAGACCAACTATAACAGGATGGTTTTTGATATCATTTGCAAGTTTTTTTAGAGATTTCTCTGTTCCATTTTTACTCACATCGGGCGGGCCCACCCTTCGGGAAGGTTTCACATCCAAAAGCATAATAGGGACAACAACCACCATAGGCGTCCTGAACTACAGAATATTTCGAAACAACTACAACGATGGATTGATAGCGACATACAGTCTTATATTCGCCGTGGTGGTGATCACAATTGGAATCCTGTGGATGACGCATGGTAAACGAAGAATAGGATCACTCCTGTTTCTAAAGCTCCTATGCAATTCCTTTGCCGGATCAAGATTGGGATTGTTAACTCTTCCGCTTTATGTCGGTTCGCTTTTCAAAAGAAATATTCTCCGCCTTACACTTTACGTTGATCTCCTCTACACGTTGTTTCAAGTGTTCTTTCACAAGTCACTGTTGTATCTGGATATTACGCCTTGTGTTGGAATACTTGTCCATCTGATAACCACCAAAAAGTATTCGTGGCTCAGCTACTCTCTAAAATCGAGGTGGACAAGAGACAAAGGTGTTGTTGCGATCATCTTCACAGCACTTGTGTTTCTCAGCATGATTTTGCCAATTTATAACATATTCTGGATGGCATTTTCATCCTCAAATTCGCTGCTGATGACATCCTTTTTGCCGAAAAAAGCTACTTTCGAAAATTTTGCAAACGTGTTCACCGAGGAACACTTGCATGTTTATATGAAAAACACTCTTATCGTTTCCTCTATCACAGCAGTTTTTACAGTGATCACATCCTTGCCTCTTTCGTACATCGTGTCACGCAGAAAGTTGACCTCAGTCATGAATTTACTTCTGTTCTTCAGCGCGGTGAGTGGCATACACATGTTATCTCCGATCTATATGATCTTCAAGAGTATTGGACTGCTGAACAATCTTTGGGCTATTTCAATGATCTATACCGCCCATTCACTTCCGATGACACTCTTTATCACCAGAGGTCTCTTTGACAGATTCCCTCGGGAAATAGAAGAAGCGGCTTCTCTGGACATGAATCGTTTCATGGTACTAACTAAGGTGATCGTTCCACTCTCACTGCCAGTGATTTTCGTATCAGCTTTTGTCGGATTCACAAGGGCCTGGACAAGTTTCATAACAGCGATGATATTTATAACAGATGAGAGCAAGTACACAATTGGTGTCAAACTCTACTCATTCGTGGGAGAGATAGGATCATCCTACCCCAAGTGGAGTTACTTTGCGGCATCTTCGCTCATTAACATAGGAATTTTGGCTTTTGTATTTTTGATCTTTGGAAAGAGCCTGATGAAAACTTCTGTAAACGAGATAGATGTGTGATTTCAGTCAAGTGCACTGAGTATGCGTAAACTTTTATTCCGAGCCAGATCCACAACCGTATTATCTTCAGTTCTGATAATTGGTCTGGAAGGACTTTTTCTGTTGCTTCCGATTACAACTGCTTTTTCTCCTGAATTCAGAAGAACCGTAGTTCCAATGGGATAAAGTCCCATGAGACTAACAAATGCCGTTGCAACCTTTTTATCAAGCATTTTAGAAGAGGTCATTCTGATAATTTTACTTACAGCTTTGTATGGAGACCAAGGCCTCTTGTAAGATCTACTGGATATCAGCGCATCGTATATATCCGCAACAGCGAGTATTTTTGCTACAGGACTTATTTCGTTATTCGTCAATCGCCTTGTGTAGCCAGTGCCGTTTATTTTCTCGTGGTGATCTCTGACTCCACTTACAACCAGTTCGTTG
>QNAO01000209.1 GCA_003641785.1 Thermotogae bacterium | reverse complement strand
GAAATATCCACCAGAATGTTCTCTTGAAGAATTGGATTTCTTTGGCTTTCTTCACAAAAATTGCGGGAAGAATCAGAAATACCACTGGAAAGAACCAACACCAGGGATTTGTCAAATTACAAGTCAGTTGAACAACACGACAATAGTACTCGGAATCCGCAAAGATAACCTTAGTGATTAGAAAAGTTATTATCAGCGGAGTTCCAAGAAGCACGCCTCCCCTTAGCAGCGACTTTTTATCTTTGTGAGAAAACACATCTTGAAGCACAAATACGAGTGCGGCAAACAACATGTGATCACTCCGGGCAAAGGAACCGATCAGCACGATTAGGAAAACCCAGGCCCATGATTTTTTTCTGACAGCGATGTTCAAAACGCCCAAAAACAGAGCCAAAGAGAGCATCGTTTCTTGTTGATAGAAGTTCATCATCGCGAATGGCATCAGTGAGCTGAACACGAACAAGAACATCACCGACGTGAATTCATCAGCAAAATATCGAAGCCATAGATAGAGCAGAAAGAAAGACAACACCGTGAAAGTAAACCTGTACGTGGCATAACCATTTATAACTTTCGTCATGTCGCTGTTCGATTGAAAAACCGCGGTGAACTCGTAGGGTATGATATCTTTCAAAGAATCCAAAAAGTTCAAAGGGTCAGTGATCCAAGTCTTCCAGCCAACTTGATTCAAAAACATCATGACGATATTGGCGGTAACACCGTTTTTAGCCAGGGAATACACCTGTTCTCGAAGATAGCCTTCCAGATCCTGTGCCATTTTTATTCGATCAGCTTCTGGAAAAAACGTGTCCAAATTTCTTTTTCTATCGAGATTTTCTTCTTTGCTACCATAACCTGCCCATGTTTTGATCATGTTATAACTGTCGTCTAACCACGGCACTGGAATATACTTGAACAATTTATCTACTAACAAATAGGGAAGATACCTGTACTGGTTCGGAGCTGGTCCATTGCCTTCAACATAACTTTTGTGCGTGTAGTAAAGAAATATTCTCCCAAAGATGCTCATTCTATTCTCCACTAACCAGAAGCTCAGCGATGTAGTGATGTAGGAAAGCACAACAATAGCAAGCACGACAAATGACTTTTTCAAGACATTTTTCACTCCTGTGTCAGCAGCGCTTTTCTAATAAGACTTCCATAGTTTTCCCCAGGGACTTTGTGAAAGCCAGTTAGCGAATATTTTTGAGCCTTTCCTTCGCCACCAAATTTTATCGTGGTATATTTCTGAAGCGGCAACAAATATTTTTACAAGAGGAGTTCTGAAGAATAAACCTTGTATACGTTTCAAAGGTCCAAACCACAGCAAGTCACCTACACGACTGGCGAGATTATCTCCAACCGTGAACTTGTAATTCAAGCTGTTTATGTCAAAACCGACGACTTTGATATTCTCCAGTCTACCATTGCCCAATCCTTCTTCATCTGCTATTCGAATATAATCGATACTCTGTGGATCGAATCCCATAATTTTTGCAGCCACGGCATCTATCGCAACTTGATCACTACTGGCGAGAATTAAATCAGCTCTAACAGGAATCAGTGTTCTTGGACCAGGCCCAGCGCCTGAAGTTGTTCCGTCCATTACAGCGAAAATTCCACTGTGAATCTCCTTTTGTATCTTCAAAAGATCCACAAGTGTTTCGTGTATCCAGGAATGAGTGTAGTGTCTCTTTACATCTAAGAGTCCTCCAAAAGCGTTTTTCATCGCGCCGGTTGTTGTTGTGTATATGTGGCACTTCATTGTGGGAAGATGCACTATATTCTTTCCAAAAAAATAATCCGGGAGCTTAATTCCTTCGGGGAACACCTTTGGTAGAACTTTGAGCTTTACTTTTGGTTCGTATTTTATCCATTTCATGTCTTTGGGTTCGAAGTTGTAGTAAACGGGAATTCCATGTTTTGAGTAAACTCTGTCAAACTTGTTCAGCCTCTCCCCGTGCCTCGGTTTTGTAACAACCGTCTTATTCTCCACGGCTGACAGCCCAGTGTAACCCCTCTTTTTTAAAGAAAGAATTGTTCCTTCAAGCTGCCACGGTGTTGTATTCGCGCCCGGCATTGGCAAGTGCCACGAAATGTTGTCTTTCAGTATTGTTTCAAAATTCTTATCGAGCGCGTTCTCTACACCTGCCATTTCCAAGAGCGTGTCGTAATCCTGCAACACCGTCTCTGGAGTCGTCTTCAAAACGGCCACTACGGATTTTTTCACCATTGAACCTCCCAATTAGCTTAAAAACAGCATCCATATACCGGTGATGATAACAGCAAGCGCCACTATTTTAAGACCAGAGATGTGCTCGCCAAACAAAACAACAGAAGCGATCGATACTATTACAAAACCTGAGCTTGTCATGATGGGATATGCTACACTCAATTTCATTTTATTCAAAACGAGTGTATAAGCTACAAACGCCATGCCGAAACAGAAGAGCCCAAGATAGATGTAAAAGTTTCCGAAAGCGGCTTTGAGCAGTTTCAGCAACCCCACGTTTTCAGATACATTTCTAATCCCCAGCTTAAGCAGTATATTTGCAGACGCATTAAGAACAATGGCACACAGAAGAACAACCACATTGTAAATATTCAATGTCTTACCTCCAGAAATAAATGACTAACACAACGACTATGAACCAAAGACTTACAGACAATATCATACCAGCATCATGGAGAACGAGATCTGTTGGATCCGCATCTTTTCTTTTAGATATGAGAAGGATATATCTGAAAATTCCGTACGTTACAAAGGGAACTGAGTAAATCAGTTTCTCGGTTCCGATTTGTTCAATAACAACTCGATCGAGCGTATAAAGCGCGTAAAGGACTATAGAAACCGTCCCAGTTGAAACGATTATGCTGTTCAAAAACGAAACATCGTAGCTCAGAAGAACTTCTCTGTGATTAACGGCGTTTTCTTCGAGTGAAAGTATCTCACCTCTTCTTTTGCCAAACCCAAGAAACAGCGAGAGGAAAAAGGTGGTAACAATGAGCCATCCAGAAGGTTCCGAAGCTATTCCATAGCTTCCGCCAAGCACCCTCAGCGAAAAACTCGCTGCT
>QNAO01000208.1 GCA_003641785.1 Thermotogae bacterium | reverse complement strand
TCTAATCGCGAGAGAAGGAGAACTGATCGAGCACTTCACAATTGGTTGAATCTACCGCAAATTTATAAATGTATCGCAAAAGAAACACGCGAATTCTTCAGACAAACGGCAATCATCTTTAAAGATTGTTATATCTTTGTTCACTTTATTACATTGAAAAGGGTTTATCATTATCACAAAACAATTAGTTCACTACTGGGGGGAATATCTTGATAGAAAAGCATCTGCCAGAAGCTCACGAGTGCATGCCAGATAAAAGGGTGCTTTTTGCAAGACTCGGTACGCGGTACACCGCTCAGATAAACGATCATGATTTCATTCACAGAATAAACGCTCTTTTCTTGACAGCCCTTAAGCAAATCGATCCTGCCGTATACCACGTTACCATCGATGCTGAAACAATGCCAATTGAAGCTATTCCCTCAACCTTTGGCAACGTGAAAAAAATCAGCATCTTTTTGTCAACTCTTGGAATACGTTTTGACAAAGCGATACAGCAACTTTTGGATCAAAGTAAAACTTTCGAAGCCACCGTTATGGACGCTTGGGGCTCAGAGGCTCTTGAAACTTTGAATAAGAAATTTGACAGTTTTTTGAGAAATCGCTTTGGAAAGGGTACCATGCGTTTTTCACCGGGATATGGCAATGTTGATATTCGTGCTAACAAATATATTGTAAAGAAACTCTTAAAGCTTTCTGAAATCACCGTTTTGGACACTGGCGTGATGATTCCCAGAAAGACTACAACGTGCATGATAGGGTGGTATTGTGAAGAGAACAGAATTTCTTGATCTACTGAAAGAGCGCGTGCTGTTCCTTGATGGAGCTTATGGAACAGAGCTTTTCAAACGAGCAAAGAAAAGAAAGGCTATAGAGCTTCTCAATATCGAAAATCCCGAGGTAGTTAGAGAGCTTCAAGATGAATATATCAAAGCGGGAGCTGACATACTGCTCACGAACACTTTCAGCGCTAACAGAATAAAGCTTCGATCACTCGGGTGTGAGGAATTACTTGAAAAGATCAACTCCTTAGCAGTTAAAGTAGCGAAATCGGTTTGTAGCGGTGATCAGCTATTGTTTGGTGATATTTCATCTACTGGAATCTTTGTGGAGCCGTTCGGTGAAATGGAATTCGATCGAGCCCACGAAGTGTTCAAAGAACAAGCGAAAATACTAATTGAAAATGGTGTGGATGGAATAATAATAGAAACAATGTCCGATCTCAAGGAGCTGAAAGCCGCCATACTCGCGGTTCGAGACCTTACATCGAATTTGCCGATCATCGCACACATGACATTTGAGGAAAACGGCATCTCTGTGACTGGAACATCTGTTGAAATCTTTGCCAATTTGATGAATGATCTTGACGTAGATGTCGTGGGTATCAACTGCTCGTTAGAACCGGGGCAGATGCTGAGTGTTTTTTCAAAGTTGAGTTCCTGCTGTAAAAAACCGCTTTGTGTTGAACCAAATGCTGGAAATCCAATCCTTGATAAAAACGGAGAACTCAGCTACAAAACCACGCCCGAGGAATTCGCCGTTTACATGGCAGATTTTGTTGAACTCGGTGCAAACATCGTTGGAGGCTGTTGTGGGACAACTCCAGAGCACATAAAGATGATGAGAGACTATATTGGAATTAGAAAACCGGTGAAGCGGAAGATTCAAACTGAGCAATTTCTTTCCTCGAGAACTGTTCTCAAGCCTGTGGAACCCTTCCTAATAATTGGGGAAAGAATCAACGCAAGCGGCCGAAAAAAGCTTCAAGAGCAAATTCGCAACAAGGATTTCTCTGGAGTGATTTCCCTCGCTCAGCAACAAGAGAAAGAAGGATCATCTGCGATAGATGTGAATCTGGGAATCGAAAAACTGCTCGAGACTGATCATTTCAAGCGCGTAGTGCTCGAGTTAGACAAGCGCTCTTCACTGCCAGTTTCGTTTGATGTTCAGACGCTCGAATTCCTTGAAACATGCATGAAGGAGTATTCAGGAAGAGCTCTGATAAATTCCGCTTTTTCCAGAAAAGATCACCTCATTGAAAGGTTGAAACTTCTAAAGCGTTACGGAGGCATGCTCATAGTACTCACCATGGAAAAAGATATTCCCGTGTCCGCAGAAGAAAGATTCACAGTATTTCAAAAAGCCGTCAAAATAATAGAGGAGTTCGGCATCGATCCTCAAAGAATATATTTCGATCCTCTGGTCTTACCGATCGGTGCGAAAAATGATTACCACACAACGATACAAACAATAAAAATGATTGCCAGGGAAGGTTTCAAGACATCTATTGGACTCTCGAACCTCAGCTTTGGAATGCCGAAACGTGAGGCTCTCAACGCTGCTTTTCTGAGTTTATGCGTTGAGGCGGGACTGAAAGCGGCAATACTAAACAGCAAAGAGATCACCACAACGAATACTCTGCACGGAGCTCTTATGCTGAGGGGCGAGGAGCTTACCAAAGAGAAGAATGTTACCGAGGATCCGTTGATCAGCGCGATAACAAGCGGGCGGCAAGATGAAGTGATGAGAATCACCAAGGAGTATTTGAAGGAATATTCTCCTCTTTACATCAGTCAGAATATCCTTACCAAAGCGATGGAAGAAGTTGGTAAGCTGTATTCTACCGGCAAGATATACCTTCCACATTTAATACTCGCGGCGGACACTGTTCAGCCGATTTTCGAATACTTGAACAGTCTCATAGACAGCGCTCCTGCGAAGCTTGGCAAAGTGCTCCTCGCAACGGTTCAGGGCGATGTTCACGATATAGGCAAAAAGATCGTCGCAACAGTTCTGAGAAGTGGAGGATTCGAAGTTCACGATATAGGAAAAGATGTTCCAGCAGAGAAGATCTTTCAGGAGGTTCAAAAACTGAAACCCGATATTGTCGGACTCTCTGCCATGATGACAACAACAGTTGGGCAGGTAAAACTCATTGCAGATATGCTCAAATCTCACGGCATAAGGGTAATGATAATCGCTGGCGGAGCATCGATGAACAATCAGCTCGCGAAGAGTTTTGATGTACATTACGCAAAGAACGCACACCAGGCGTTAGAATTGTGTAAAAAGATCATAGCAGAAATTGGG
>QNAO01000207.1 GCA_003641785.1 Thermotogae bacterium | reverse complement strand
TGAAAGAATGGATACCTGCCTCATAATAAGTAGAGAGGACAAAACGATAAATGCGGCGCTGGTGGCTGATGGGAATCTGCAGGAGGTTTTTTTTGAGGACAACGAATTCCTTTCTGGAAACATTTACATCGGCCGTGTTGAAAAGATTGTGCCGGGCTTGAACGCGGCGTTTATCAAAATAGGGCCCGGCAAGAACGCGTTTTTGAAACTCAAGGAAGTGACAAAACGGTACCTAAAAGATGTGCTGTCAGCTAGCAAAATATCTGAAGGTATGAAAGTTTTGGTTCAAGTGAAACACGATCCCGTTGAATCCAAAGGTGCTCAAGTTACTACAAAGATAGCACTCGCGGGTAGGTTTATTGTTTATTTTCCGGTCACACGCGCGGCAGGTGTTTCCAAGAAAATTCAAGATGAATCAGAGAGAAAACGCTTGAGATCTCTCATTAGAAGAGTTTCTCGGTCCGGAAGCGCTGTTATCAGGACTGCTGCAGAAGGGATTTCTGAGGATGTTATAGAAGAAGAATATAAAGTCCTCAGTGAGAAGTGGAACAAGATTCTCAAGAGTTTTAAAAGGTCCAGGAAAGTCAGGGTTCTTCACAAAGAACCGACAGCAATTGAATACATGCTCAGAGAGAAATTGAACAAGAATATAGGTGAGATTTTTTCCAACGATGATTCAATTCTCCAACATGTCCGAAGTTTTATTAAACACCTGCCTTCTCAACCACAACTTCATTACGTCGAGGGAGATTTATTTGAAAAGTATGGTATCTATGATCAATTGAAGCTGTTGGCTGAAAGAAGAGTTGACTTACCCAGTGGAGGGTACATAGCGATTGACACAACTGAAGCTATGACTGTTGTGGATGTCAACTCTGCGGCATATACATCGGAAAAGAATCATGCTGATCTTGCCTTGAAAATCAATCTTGAGGCAGCAAAGGAAGTGGCCCGACAAGCGCGCCTACGTAATATTGGAGGCATCATCGTTGTTGATTTCATAGATATGCCTTTGAAATCCTATTATGATAAGTTATTGCAAGCTGCTAAGCGGGAAGTTTCCCAGGATAGCGCCAAAGTGGAAATCATTGGTTTCACAAAGCTGGGACTTCTCGAAATAACCAGAAAACGGACTGCTCCTTCTTTTACCAACATATATTTTGGGAAATGTCCCATATGTAATGGTTCGGGATTTATTATGTCTCCATCAATAATAGCAAAGAGAATTCACAACGATATTCTGGGACTTGAAGACATTCAGAATTTCTCTGCAATAAAAGTGACGCTTCACCAAAAATTATCAGGTTACGTTGAGAGAATAGTCAGAGGTTTACCACAAAGCATTAGAAAGATAGTTCTTTTCTCTTTCGATGGACCTGATCCTGGCAGTTATTCAGTAACACTGATTAAGAAAAAACCTTAGGTTGAGCTTCCCTGAGTAGCTTGGCTCAACCAGGCACTCTGAGCTTGAAGCTGGCCAACAACCTGTTCCATGACAGAAAATTGTCTCCATAACTGCTGTTCTCGTCTTTGTATACGCCTGATCCAATCACTGAGTTGCACAGCTATGAACCTTTTCTCTTTGTCTATACTTCCACTGGTTCCTGCTATCTTGTCTATTTCTCCTCCAAACTTCGTCAATTCCCGAATGTAATCCTGGATCTGAACAGCCAGACCTTCTTCACTGCCATTACCGCCAAAGAATTCCCACACGGCTTTTGGATTGTTCGTGAGTGCTTCTCTGAGTTGGTCTTCATCCACTTCGAGTTGTCCCTTCATCATGTTTTCGTAGCCGCCAGTTCCAAGCGAAGAGGAAGTGCTGATGCCAATTTGCCACAAATAGTTTATGTCACCTTGAATCTGAGTTGTTATAAATCCACGCAGTTTGTTGAAAATACCTTCCAGAAATCTGTCGTTTTTAAGAATACCCTGCATTTGTTCTTCATCTGTCAGTTCCTCATTAGAGCTTTGTTCGACAGGATCTTCGTTGAGTTTGGTATAAATGTAGTCCATCAGAGTGTTCCAGCGGTTGACGAATTCTTCAATATTTTCAACCACGCTGTCAATATCGTTTGTAACAGTTATTGTTTGAGTCTCTGAAGAAAACTGGTTAACTGTTATTGTCAAACCCTGGTATGTGAAGTCATTTCCCGAAGAGTACACATCGGACCAATTAGTTCCATCCGAGCTCACCTGAATGTGTCCCGAAGACCCCGCTTGGAAAGTGGAGCTGTCCCACCCCAGAAGTTCTGATATACCCGTTCCACCATCATCTATGGAAATCACATTGCTCCCAGTTGTGTTGGATGTTAGTAAAATCTTATCCATTGTCTCATCGTAGAGAGCCGTGACCCCAGCGTCACTGGTATTGATAGCGGAGATAAGACTGCTGAGAGTGTCATTCGCGGGATCAACATTTATCGATACTCCATTAATGGTGATGTTTCCAGCGTTGAGTGTTAGAGATCTGAAAGACGCTATCTGATCAAGAGTATTGCTTGTTGACACAGCGCCCACATGAGTGACACTTTCCATAGAGTATGTGCCGCCAGATTCAGTGAGTGGCGCGCTATCCAGATGAAAAACCTCCGAAAAGTTTCCATTTTCTTGTGAAATTGCGAAAGACTCGTCGGATTCTATTCTAAGTTTTCCAGAACTGAAGGTAACGTTGCCGGCTCCGAAGACAGCTTCAAGTTTTGAAATAATATCATCTATTGTGTCTGTTGTTGATATGCTCACATCGTAAGTTGTTGTTCCCTTTTGAATTTTCAGAGAGGAGTCTTCGGGACTATATCGATAAGACAAGCTTCCAAAAGTTTCCGACGATGTGATATCGTCTCTTCCCACTGTTCTTCCTGCTGAGAGAGAACTGTAAGTGGCGAAGCTGACTATCTTTACGAGATAGGTACCTGCGGAGGTGCTCGCACTGGCGTTTACGTTGAGGATGTCCTCATCTGATACGCTTGTTGTTTTCGCAAAAAAACTTGCCTGAAGCTTAAAAGTGGTCAAAAAGTCGGCGAAGCTCTCGAGCTGATCGTCAAGTTGCTGGTAAGCGCTTGCTTTTAAATCTAACTGTTCATAACGCGTGTTCAGACTCTGCATA
>QNAO01000206.1 GCA_003641785.1 Thermotogae bacterium | reverse complement strand
CCAATCAAGTACTTGATCTGCTCTGTATCTTTCAATTTTCTTCTTGACGAGATATCGTATCAGCTCATCGTAGCTGAGATCGAGAATGTTCAATCTTGAGTTCCTCCTTGAGTTCCTCCTTGATACAATTATAGATCTTCTCCATTCTAAAACTCCTCAATTTATTAGAAAGATACAGAATGGAACGAATTGAAAACCAATCATTTTCTAATTCAACCAAATGATACAATATCTTTGAGGCGGAAAGCTTGTTTAACAAAATCGATGAGAATTCAAATGTGAAGAATGCAGAATAGAAATCAACCGTGATTTGAACTCAGCAATGAATATGCTGAAGATAGTAGGAGTGGACTGCTCTTAAGGGTTGAACCCTATGCCCGCTGAGATGGAGATTGAAATACTAAACAAACTCTTAGATAATCCACCATATGTTGAGTATTGCATTGTTGAAGCGGGAATTTCCTTATTTCAATGAGGGGAGGAAGTCAAACGGTACTCATATAGTATTATTTCATTGAAATTGTTCGATATGCCAACAAAGGAGGGGGAGCAAGTGAAATTTTCTGACGTTCCGTACAAAAGACCGAATTTTGAGCAGATAAAGGAACAGCTCAATATATCTATCAAGAATCTTAGACGGGCAAAAGGATTTCAAGAAGCCCTTGATGTTATTAAGAAAATCAACTCACTTAGGGATAAATTCGACACAGCTCGGGCAATTTGTGAGATAAGATACTGTGAGGACACTCGAGATCTGTTCTATTCAAAAGAGAAAGATTTCTTTGACAGTGTAACGCCAACGATGGAGGGTATCACAACAGATTATTACAAAGCTCTCGTTGAATCGGATTTCCGCTCTGATCTTGAAAAGGAGCTTGGCTCACAACTTTTCTCTATCGCAGAGCTAACCGTGAAGACGTTTTCGCCCCAAGTGCTCGATAAGCTTGTTCAAGAAAACAAGTTGAGAACAGAGTACTCGAAGCTTCTATCATCCGCTCAAGTGGTGTTCAATGGCAAAAAGATGACTCTGCCTCAATTGAGAGCCTTTGAGATGTCCAAAGACAGGGAAATCAGGAAAAAGGCGGCTGAAACGAGATATGAATTTTTCAGTGCCAACTCGGACAAGTTCGATGAGATCTATGACAATCTTGTGAAGTTGCGAACGCAGATAGCGAAAGAACTGGGATTTGGAAGTTTTGTTGAGCTTGCTTATGCTCGTTTGAAACGTTCAGATTACACTCCGAAGATGGTTTCACAATTTCGAAAGGGAATCAAGGAGCATGTTGTACCGGTAGTTTCAGATTTCAGAGAATTTCAGGCAAAACGCATCGAAGTTGAAAAACTCAAGTACTATGATCGTTCTGTTTTCTTGAAAGAAGGGAATCCTGTTCCAAGAGGTTCTCAAGAGCAGATTCTTGAGAATGCGAAAAAGATGTATCACGATCTTTCCAGAGAGACAGCGGAATTCTTTGATTTTATGCTCGAAAACAATCTTCTTGACCTTACGAGTCGCGAGGGGAAATTTCCTGGGGGGTTCTGTCATTTCATTTCAGAACACAAATTTCCCTTTATTCTTGCCAATTTTAACGGCACGGCGGGCGATGTGGAAGTTCTGACTCATGAAGCCGGGCATGCATTTCAGGTGTACAGAAGTCGAGATTACGAAATACCTGAATACCACTGGCCAACCCTGGAAGCCTGTGAAATTCATTCCATGGGTATGGAATTCATTACCTGGCCTTGGATGGAGCTGTTTTACCATGAGGAAGCAGATAAAGCACGTTTTGTTCATATAGCGAAGGCATTGAATTTCATCCCTTACGGAACGTGTGTTGATGAATTTCAGCATTTTGTCTATGAAAATCCTCAGGCTTCGCCCAAGGAGAGAAGAAGGTTCTGGCGTGATCTCGAGAAAATCTATATGCCTGAGATAGATTACGATGGAAATGAATATCTTGAACAAGGAGGGTACTGGCATCAGCAGTCACACATTTTTGAAGATCCTTTCTACTACATAGATTACGTTTTGGCTCAGATATGTGCCTTTCAGCTCTGGATGAAATTCGAAATCAACAGAGATGACGCGTGGAAAAATTATCTAAACTTGTGTGATGCTGGGGGTAGTAAACCGTTCCTGGAACTTCTAAAGATTGCAGATTTGGCATCTCCGTTCATTTCAGAAAACATAGCATCAGTTGCATCAAGTGTTCACAACTGGATTCGATCTCATGCTCATTGAAAGCGCGAAAAGATGATTCCAAACATATATTGGAGTGATGCTATAGAAACTTCTGTATCTCAATGAGGTAGCCATCTGGATCTGCTATGAAAAAGTGATGTATGTTAAATCTGCGATTCTTTTTCGGCTTATCGAGTGGCTTCAGGCCCTTGTCTATAAGGTTTTTGTATACTGCATCCACATCATCGCTCAAGATCGTGATTATAGGGCCTCTTTTTGCCACTGTGACCTCCAAATGGCTACAAAAGCCAATGTATGCGTTTTCTTTCACTTTGTATATTTTGCAAACACCTTGGTCTTTGTACAGTTTCAAGCCCAGCGCTTCGACATAAAATTTCTCGTTTTCTTCCAAATCCCGCGTTCCAAAAAAGGCTATGAGTCCATCGAACATTAGGATACCCCCTTAGATGTTTTTGGGCAAGATAATATATCAAACAACTCGGTGAAATTGTGAACAACGCGTATATCGCTCAAATTGTAAGTATTTTTTGGATCAAAAAGTATGAAGTCTACCCCAGCATTCTGCGCTCCTTGCTTATCTGTTACGGGATCATCTCCTACATACACTGAACGATTCAGCGGAACACCGCTGATTTTTGATGCAAGAATGAACAAAGCGGGATCTGGTTTTGGTTTTCCTGCTTCCTCAGATGTCAGAACAAATTCCATGTATCTACCAAGATTCAAGATTTTTGATCTACTGTGCTGCACTCTTTTGACTCCATTTGTGAGTACTGCCATTCTTTGATTTGAATCTTTTAGCTTTTGCAACATTTCTTCTGCACCTGTTAGAAAGAAAGCGAGTTGAGAAAGGTGTTCAAGGTACATATTTGCGACAACAGAAGGTTCAATATTGTTGATACCTAAAAATTTCAGGAACTCTTCGAACCT
>QNAO01000205.1 GCA_003641785.1 Thermotogae bacterium | reverse complement strand
TCGAATTCTTCAGACAAGAGAATACTCTCAATACTAAGAACCTTCTTGTTTGATAAAACTACTGATCCCCATTCCGATTTCTTCAACAATCTGATGACTCCTTCCACCAGCGCTTTTGCAAAATGTATATCAAATCGAGAAGTTCTCGCGTGAAAACACATCTCAACCCCATTTGTCTTGACGACTTTCTGCTGCGATCCCCCGCTAATCACATCGAACATCTCCTGCTTACTAATGCGTGAATAGGCACTGGATTTGATGACAGCCACGATTTCCGAAGAATCTCTTCTGTGCAACTCCGTAGTTTCATTGGTTTTATTTTCAAAATGACTTGGGCTCTGTAAAACGACAAGATCCACACCTGTTGCAAGAGCCGCTCTTGCCAGTAGATTTCTTTCACACTTGTCAAATAAATACATTACTACCAGAGCTTCCTGCAACTCAGCGATTCTCCTGCAACTAATAAGGAAGCGACACAACGCGCTCAAAACAGAGTCTGTACCCAGCACATACCATCTAAGCAAACTGCCAACTGTAGGAATCATCAGGACTCTCATCGCCATCGCATTCAACAACTGCGCAGCTCTTAATGAAGTCTCTTGTCCAAGAATTATCAGCCCATCAAAATTCTTCAAATGCTCTACACCCAGAAGCAGTGTATTCTTTAAAGATCCGGGTAGAGCCCCTGATCCTAAAAAACTTCCCCCACAGTGTGATGGTTTTTTCAAAACTGTCTTACTAAACTTTAAAAATCTACCAGATCCAAGGCCGAGCCAACCGCCAAGAATGCCCCAAAGCTCAACATCATCGTTCCCAGCAAGCGAAAACATAAAGGCATTCATGCCAGGGCAAGGCCTTTCGGGAGTTATAACAGCCAGTTTCAACATATCTTTCATATAAATTATACCATCTCAAATGGGACCACGTCACCAATCGGACATAACTATAGATTTGGAGAAAACGCCAAATTGTGAAAGTGAAACTCACCGCGCATTAAGAAACAGCAAGAAGAACTTGCTTCTACTGAAGGGAAGTATAAGCCACACTGAGAAGTTTGAAGTTGAGCAAACTCAGCCACCCGTTTCTGCAAAACGGTTTAACCACCATGAATTGAACAATCTAGTTACTTTTCGTGAACATCATCAAATGAAGCAAGAGGTAACCTCATCAAGCCACACGTGTAAGCATATCAGAAAAGTGTACAGAATTAACTCGCAATCTTCTTAGAAGTCCTGTTAGTACTCTTGAAGGACCAACTTCGACAAACTCATCTGCTCCCATCGCAATCATTCTTTCTACCGATTGGTACCAAAGAACTGGCCCAGATATTTGATTCAGTATGTTTTCTTTGATTTCAAATGGATCAGAAGTTTCCTTTCCTGTGCTATTCATAACAATTGGCCAGCGGGGTTTTCTAAACTTCACACCCTGGAGTTCCTTTTCCATTCTCAGGCGCGCTTCGTCGACAAGAGGAGTGTGGAACGGCCCACTCACACGAAGCTCAACAACCTTTCGCGCAATTGTTTTCAATCTTCTTTTTGCTTCGTCCACTGACTCTTTCAATCCACTCAGAACAATTTGATTTCGAGTATTGTAATTCGCGAGCCACACGTTTTGCAGATCCGCTATGACCGAACTCACCCTTTCTACATCAAGCCCAACGACTGCTATCATGCTTCCGAGGCCGGGCTTCAGCGCTGAAGAGATGAACTCTCCCCTCTTTCTTACTAAGTAAAGTCCTGTTTCGAAATCATACACGTCGGCAGCGGCCAGCGCGGTGTACTCGCCTAAGCTGTGACCAGCGACAATCGCAGGTACATAGCCTTCTCGTATTAATTCGTCATATGCAATGTAACTTGCCAAATATATCGCCGGTTGGGCGTTTTCCGTCAACTTGAGCTTCTCTTCATCTCCGTTCATAATATCGCATAGATTGAAACCCAAAACATCTTCTGCCAAGTCAAAGAAATATCTAGCCCGTGAAAACTCAGAGAAGTTCTCAGCCATGCCGCTGTATTGTGAACCCTGACCCGGAAAGACAAAGGCTCTCATTGTTCTCCCTCCTTACAAAAAGACTTAAAAACACTCAAAAATTCTTCGATGATCCTTCTCACAATCTCTTTTACCGGGACGATTTCTTCAATAAGTCCTGCACTCTGCCCGGCCATGAACGATCCAGTTTGAACGTCTCCATTGAGCACTGCTCTTCTCAAACTTCCAACGAGAATCTTCTCGGCTTCGAGAGGATCTTTTGCTTCTATCTCTTTTATAGACCGAGCAAATGGCGTTCGTAGCACCCTCGCCGGATGTCCAAGCTCAAGACCAGTCACAACTGTATCTCGTATGGAGGAAAAGAGTATCTTTCGCTTGTACTCGGGGTGAACCTCTGATTCCTCTGAGGCAAGAAATCGAGTTCCCATCTGAACAGCCTCCGCACCCAAAACAAAAGCAGCCGCCATTGAACGTCCATCTGCAATTCCTCCGGCACCTATCACGGGTATTCTTACAACTCTGCTTACTCTGTTCAGAAGCACAAATGTTGTCACTTCGCCCACATGTCCACCAGACTCCATTCCCTCAGCTATCACGCCATCTGCCCCGGCTCTTTCAACAAGCCTTGCCAGTGAATCTGATGCCACAACAGGAAAAACCACGATACCCTTTTCCTTCAATTTTGGTATGAAACGCGAGGGATTACCAGCACCAAAGGTGACAACACCCACTTTTTCGTCAATAACTGTCTTGATGAGATCTTCTACATACGGAGAAGCCATCATTATATTCACTCCGAATGGCTTTTCTGTTAACTTTCTGGTTTCATTTATGGCTTCTCTGAGCTCATCGGGATTCATCGCTCCTGATCCAATTACACCAAGGCCTCCCGCCTCTGAAACGGCAGCGGCAAGCTTTGGCGTCCCGGCCCACGCCATTCCACCCATGATAATTGGGTAATCTATTTTCAATAGCTCAGTGACCCTCGTTTTCATCTGTTCTCACTCCAACAAGAAGAATTGCTTTCGCCACCAGTTTGCCATCAACAGTTGCCTTGCCCTCTACTCGAACTGCAAATCCTCTTTTCTCTATTGTTTTCACACTGTACACAACTGTATCTCCGGGTTTTACCATCGATTTGAATCGAGCTTGGTCGAT
>QNAO01000204.1 GCA_003641785.1 Thermotogae bacterium | reverse complement strand
TGCTCTGAGTTTTCAGATGGATTTTGGGATTGGTTATTTGCAGATTCGTTCTGTGAATCGATGTTTTGAAAAGAGAGAGGCTTTTCATTTAAAACCAAAGTGATGGCTGTTTTTTCATCAGAGTTGGTTTGCAAGGGTAATTCCATCTCAGTTGAAGAGGACTTCTGAGCAGCTTGTGAGACGTCGCTCTTCAGCGGTTCATCAATTGTAAAGGGGGCATTTTTCTCCACAAATGTAGTCTGAAGCACATTAGAGGATTTGCCTACGTTCAAATTTTTAGTTTGTCGCATCTCGCTGAGCGACAGCTTCAATTCTGCAATAATTTGCCGAAACGACTTTTGTTCTGCGTTCGCGGTGTTTTGAACTTTCACTTTGGTGTTAATGGTTTTAACCAAATCAGAAAGAAGTGATGTTTTCAAAGGCTCACCCCTTTTACCACTACACGTTGAAACAGTTCCGGATTTTTGCTCTTGATACAATCTAAGAGTTCTTTGGCTTTGTTTACGTCAATGATAGATAGGATCGTAATAACACTGTTTTCATCGAGTGATAGCAGGTCTATCATTTTCATGATTTCTTCGCTGCTCATCTCGTTTATGTATGAAACGGCCTTTTTTCTTATGAGTTCAGCTTCTATTATCGAAGCTTGCTGATTTGCAAGTTCTTCAAAGCGTTTTTCAAGAGCGTTCGCAGTTTGCTCCAGACTTTTTGTGATTTCCTCAACAGAGCCTATCAAAGCTGTTATGCTCGCGGATTTATCTGGGTCAATTTTTGCCAATTCGCCAATAATTTCAGCTCTTATCTCCGCGGGTGTCCGACTAAGAGCTGCTGCAATTGTTTTGCTGCTCAATTGCTCACTCGCGAGAGTGTTTGCCAGGTCTTTGGGTGATCCGTTTGTGAAGAGCTCAACGATTTTGTTCAGATCTCCCGAATTTTTCATCGTACTGAGCTGAATTTCCAGCGCGAGGAGTTTTTCCTTCCATGTATCTTTCATATCCAGAACTGTCTGACGCATATTTTTCACAAATTGTTCTTCACGAATGGCTTCTTGATACTTGTTTTCGGCTTCGCTTAATATCTGGTTTGACCTTTCTAAGGCTTTGGAGAGAGTTTCCTCGAAATACCTTGAAGGCGTTAGAATTTCCAGGGGTTCGTAGTGAATATAGCGATTCACAAAAGGAATCTTAGACATCAGATACGATACATAACTCCTCCAATCTTCAAACGGAGTTGCCGATAGTCCCCTTATTTTTTGCATTTCGAAAGATATATAGCCGTACATCAACGCGGCTATGCTGATCACAAGTATTATTGCAAAAACTTTTAGAAAGGCCTTGAATTTCCCTTTCTTCTTTTTTTCTTTCCCTTCAGCCAACAAAGTCCCTCCTGAATTATTTTTCATTCCTTCATCTGTTCATTCCTAAGAGTGATAACATTGTTTGGGTGATGAAGTTGACGGCAGTCATAGATATGGGCTCGAATTCCTTCATACTTCTTATCGGAGAAAAAGACAATGTTATTGAAGAGGTGGTTTGCGAGGTCGGACTGAAGGGTATTAGTTCCCGATCAAAAGCTGTTGAACTGGGTAGAAAGGCTCTTCAAAATATGGTCCAACGTGCAAGGGATGATGAGTGTAGCGTGTATGTTTTTGGGACAGCCCTCTTCAGGGAAGATCCGGATCTTTTCTATCAAATTACAGTTGGTCTGAATGTAAACTCGGCTATTTTAACTCAGGAAGAAGAGGCGATGTATTCTTACCTGTCTGTTGACGACTCTCTCTCTTGTTCAAAGATGACAGTCGTTGACCTGGGAGGGGGAAGTCTCGAAGTCGTAACATCAAAGGGGTTTAAAGGTTTTCAACTTGGCACACATATTTTGAACTCATTGTTCGATCTATCCTTACCAGGTGCGAGAGATTTTGACAAAGCAGTGACTCATACCAAAAATGTTTTGTGTAAAAGCGTTCGCAAAGACTCTTTTTTGGTAGGAATTGGGGGTTCTTTTGTGGCGATAGCGGCCTTTTTCCTGGAGAAATGGGATCTGAGAGCTGTCGATGGATTTTTGCTGAGAAAGAACCACGTCGATACTGTGATTTCAACCTTGAGAGAGATGTCTTATGAAAAACTGAGGAGCTTGAAATTTCTTCCAAAAGGAAGAGAAAAAACCCTCGCTGCTGGTTGTGTCGTTGCGAGGGTTCTCACAGATTTGTGTGGTGAGATTAAGATTTCGTCCAAGGGATACAGATACGCTGTTCTCGAAGACATAACTTCAAACGGAAAACTGACTTATCCGTGGCGTGCCCGGGGAGATTTGAACTCCCGGCCTCCAGATCCGCAGTCTAGCGCTCTATCCAGCTGAGCTACGGGCACGAAAAATGGCGGAGAGGGAGGGATTCGAACCCTCGGTGGGGTAGTCCCCACACTTGCTTAGCAGGCAAGCGCCTTCGACCGCTCGGCCACCTCTCCGTGGTGTAGACCATATGTGATTATAATATAGAACTTCCAAAAATCAAGCTTCAAGAATCTTTCTTATTTCAAGGGACACTTCTTTTATTGTTTCAGGAATCTTTGAAGGACGGCTTCCGCCAGCCTGAGCAAAGTCGTGTCGACCTCCGCCGCCCCCTCCAAGAACCCGTGAAACGAGTTTTGCAAGACTTCCAGCGTGCAGACTTTCTGGAAGATCTCTGGTCAATCTTATTATAACAGTTACTTTATTCTGAATCGTAGAAAAGAGCATCAGAACTGTCCGTTTCTTGTTGGCTATAGCTGTGTCAGATAGGTTTCTCAGTACTGAGGGCTCAACATTTTCGAATTTTGCGCAACGCAGGAACACATCACCTATTTTATAGGACTCTAAGTTATCTAACTGGAAAGAGAGAAGTTTTGCTTCAAGTTCTCGATTTCTCTTTTCTATCTTGTTGTAGTCTTTTACTAAGTTTTCTAACCTGCTTTTCAGGTTACTTTCAGGCACGTCCAAGACGTGTGATAATCTATCGAGTGTTTCTTGCTTCTGCCTGAGTTGATTCAGGGTGCCGAATCCTGTTACGGCTTCGATTCTCCTTACTCCGGCTGATATTGCGCTTTCGGATAGTATCTTAAAAAGTCCGATGTTTCCCGTACAGGAAACGTGTGTTCCGCCACAAAGTTCTTCACT
>QNAO01000203.1 GCA_003641785.1 Thermotogae bacterium | reverse complement strand
TCATGGAGTGACCTCAACACTTCTATGAAACTCGGACGATGAATCTGAAAGGTTGGCTCCAATATCTTTTCTATAGCGCATTCCTTCGAATCGTATCTTTTTCAAGGATCGATACACCCTTGCCCTCGCCTTAGAAAAGTGGCTGTCAGTGGCGCACACACTCAGCACCCTTCCGCCGTTTGTAACTATTCCCTGATCAGTTCTTTTTGTTCCGGCATGAAAGATCATGACGTCGTCATCTATTTCATTAAGCCCCAATATCTTGAAGCCCTTTCTGTATTTCAAAGGGTAGCCTTGACTTACCGCGACGACACACAGTGATACAGAATCAAACCACTCCACAGGACAGTGAGCTAATTCTCCTTCAATTACTGCCTGCACCACATGGCTCAAATCTGTTTTCAACAGCGGAAGAATTACCTGAGTTTCTGGGTCTCCAAATCTGCAGTTAAATTCCAAAACCTTTGGTCCGTTCTCTGTTATCATTAGTCCCGCATAAAGAACTCCCTTGTAGGAAATTCCCTCGCGTTGCAGACCTTCGATTACATTTAAGAAGATGTTTCTGATGGTGATGCTGGCAATATCTTTGGTATAATGCGGAGCTGGAGCGATAGCGCCCATACCTCCTGTGTTAGGACCTAAATCTGAGTCATACGCCTTTTTGTAGTCCATACTGCTTACCATTGGAACTATTGACTTTCCATCACAAAAAGCAAGAGCTGATACCTCTCTACCTTTCAAAAACCGCTCCACTATGATTCTATCTCCGGAATCACCAAAGAGCTTTTGCCTCATTACTTTGTCTATAACTTCGAATGCTTCATCTCTGTTTTTAACAACAAAAGCGCCTTTACCAGCGGCAAGACCATCTGCTTTGATCACAATGGGAAAATCAGTGCTGAGAAAGTATTTCTCCGCAGCATTCGGGGACTCGAAAACTCTGAAGTTTGCTGTTGGAATACCGTGTTTCTCCATGAAAAGCTTTGCAAAGACTTTACTTCCTTCTATCATGGCAGCTTCTTTGTTGGGGCCAAAGATTTTCAGATTCTCTTTTTCAAACTTGTCTACTATGCCGTTAACAAGGGGGGCTTCGGGTCCTACAAGAGTGATGTCTATCTTATTCTCTTTGACAAAATTCAATATTCTTTCGGTGTCCTTTATTTCAACACAATGGGCCAAACTCGATATTCCGGCGTTTCCCGGAATACAGAAAATCTTGTCCACTTCCGGAGAATGTGATAGTTTCCAAACTAATGCGTGCTCCCTACCACCGGAACCCAACACGAGTATTTTCATCTGATCACCTTCTCAATGTCTAAAGTGCCTGTAATTTGTGAACACCATCGCAATTCCGTTCTCATCTGCGGCTTTTATCGATTCTGCATCTCTTATTGATCCACCGGGTTGGATAACAGCAGTTACACCAGCTTGGGCAGCTTTCTGCACTACATCGGGAAAGGGTAAAAAGCCATCAGAAGCCAGAACTGAACCTTTGGCATTTTTTCCTGCCACTGATACGCAGTGTTCAGTTGGCCATATCCTGTTTGCTTGGCCTGCTCCTATGCCTAAGGTGACAAGGTCTTTGGCCAGCACAATCGCATTTGATTTTGTGTGTTTTACGACTTTCCATGCGAACTCGAGATCTTTCATTTCTTCAACTGTTGGCTCTCTTTGTGTTACGACCGTTAAAGATGAATAGTCTTCCAGATCAGGCCGCTGGACAAGTATCCCACTTTGGGTAACTCTTATATCCAATGAACGAGCACAAGCGCTGAAATCGGATTTCAGAATCCTCAGATTCCTCTTTTTTGAAAGGATTTCCAATCCCTTTTTCGTATAATCTGGTGCGATAATCACTTCCAAAAAGATCTTTGTGAGTTCTTCTGCTGTTTCTTCATTCACGCATTGATTCAGAGCAACTATGCCGCCAAAGATTGATACTGGATCGGCCTTGTATGCCTTCAAAAAGGCGTCTTTTATATCTTTTCCACAAGCAACACCACAGGGATTTGTGTGTTTTACGGCTACAGCGCATGGTTCAGTGAACTCTCTTATAATGCTGATAGCCGCATCGATGTCGTTGATGTTGTTGAACGAGAGTTCTTTCCCATTGAGCTGTTCTATTTTTGCATAGGTTTCTTCGGCTTCCCGGTATAAAGCAGCTTTTTGATGTGGATTTTCACCGTATCTGAGATCTTTCTCTTTGTTTAAACATAGAACCATCGTTTGTGGAAGAATTCCGTCTGACTGGCTTATTTTACTGAAATATTCTGCTATAACAGCATCGTATTTGGCTGTGTGTTCAAATGCTTTTCTTGCAAGCTTCAGTCTCTTTTGAAATGACACACCGCCATTGGTGATGAGTTCGGATATGATCCAGTCATAGTCACTTGGATCGCAGATCGGAAGCACAAACTCAAAGTTCTTTGCAGCTGCTCTCAGTAAGGTTGGTCCCCCGATATCTATGTTTTCGATGGCATCCGTCATTGTGGCATCTTTTCTCGATACAGTTTCTTTGAACGGATAAAGATTGACCACTACTATGTCTATGGTTCCAACGTTTAGCTTTTTCATATCGCTCATGTGGGACTCTTTGTTCCTATTTGCCAGGATTCCTCCATGAATAAGAGGGTGAAGAGTTTTGACGCGACCATCTAACATTTCGGGAAATCCCGTAATATCTGACACATTTCTAACAGGAACGCCACTTTCCCTCAAGAGTTGCGCTGTGCCACCAGTGCTGATTATCTCAAATCCAAGATCATTCAACTGATTTGCAAATGGAGTTATTTGCGTTTTGTCGTAGACTGAAATCAGGGCTCTTTTTTTCATACACAAACCTCCGTTTTGATATTCACCCTGTTGCCAACTACTTCGATCTTTTCCTCTGCTATGAGTTTCACAGCTTCAGGAAGGATCTCGTGTTCAACCCTCAGAACACGCTCGCAGAGTGTTTCAGGAGTATCATAATCCTTTACCTGGACTGCTTTTTGAAGAATTATCGGTCCGGCATCCACTTTCTCAGTTACGAAATGAACGGTAGCTCCAGTTACTTTCACGCCGGAATCTATGACTGCTTTGTGAACCTTCATTCCATAGAAGTGTTTTCCACAAAAAGCCGGAATCAGTGAAGGATGAATATTGATAATTCTCCAT
>QNAO01000202.1 GCA_003641785.1 Thermotogae bacterium | reverse complement strand
GCAGAAGCTGTTGAGATAGACTTTGGCGTTAGCAACAAAATAATTCTTTCAAACGGCTTGGCAATAGACTTTGAACTGCATGAGACACGCAGGCTTAATGAGAAGCGACTGTGGCTGGGTTTGAGATAGGGAATTGAAAGCAGCTTTAGTCATCTTAAAGAAAGGGTTAGAGCTTAGTGAACAGTATTTCGTAGGGTTGGACCGAGCCGAAGTTAAGCTTCTGGAGAAGGGAGCCGCTGCACGGATATTGGTCTCAAACCCACACATTCGTGTGAGCTTGCTTCAATGAAGGAGGAAGCTCATTCCCTTAAGAGGATGAGAGAAGGTCACAAAAAAAGAAAAACCGATGCCCTGAACAAGTTGAGAAGAGAAGGCTCCCTTAGGGAGATCTTCGGAAAAGCGTAAGTTCCCAGATATGAGGGGCCCCTTTGCCAGATCTGAATGCGAGTCGCTACTTTTCGACTTTGTGTTCTTCGTTACTATATGATTTTTGAAATCTCCACCAGTAGGAGACAAATAATATTCCTGGAACAAGTATGAGAGCGTTTATTCCATAAGGTGCAATGAGATAGTGGATATTTTCAGACAAAGGCCAATGGATAAAATAGATAACATAATTTGCAATACTAAAAACAATAGTTATCAAACCTCCTGCAATTTTCCATCTCCAAGCCAATGCGAGCCCAATAACGCATATAAGACTGAAAAAAGGCGGGATGTTTTCAATAAACGGATAATTCTCGGCTGCATAAGGGTCTGCCACCCCCGTTGTCAAAAAGTTGCTGGCATAACCGGCGAATATAAACACGCCAATCGCTATAACAGCTCCTGACCAGATTCTGGCTATTAGCAGTAAGCGCTTTGAGCCTTTCTGCTTCGACTTCACACCTTTTTCCATGAACATCACCCCAATCAATTGGAAAAACTGGTATCTTTACCCTTCTTTTCGTGTTCCACTTCAATTTTACACCTCAAGGAAGGGATCTCTCCTTAGCTAAATGGAGAAGGGTTATGCATAAAGTGAAAAACCATGGTCAAATTCAACGTGTTTACATCGACAGATTTTATTCTCGTTAATGATATAATAAAGGCGGTAAAAACGATCAACTTTGCTGTATAACTTTGTTTATCCTCACCAACTTTTAAAGTTACTCTTACAATCGATTCTACTTGATTGTCTTGCAACGGGGTGGTATGAATGAAAGGCTTGTCAATAGGGAAACAAGATTTTAAGAAGATTATAGTGAATAACATGATATATGTAGACAAGATACATACACGAACTTTTGGATAGTGGGCAGACATACTACTTTGTATCACGTCCGAGGAAATTTGGAAAAACGCTGACATTGAGTGTGATAGAAAACATATTCAGAGGGGAGAAAGAGTTATTTAGAAACACATGGATACATGATAAATGGGATTGGAAAGAAAGATATCCGGTGATAAGGTTGAATTTTTCTGCGATAACAAGTCGTAGAATAGAGGGTTTTCTGGAAAAGGTAGGACAGATATTATCTGAGCAAGCACTGCTGAATGGAATAAAGACAAGGGGTAGGGGTATAAATGTGAAGTTTAGCAATATATATAGATGATATAGACAGGGCAAAGATGATGAGAGAGTTATTAAGAGAGCTATATTCGATGTTAAAGGAAAGAGATAAAGAGCTGAGATTTATATTGATAACAGAAATCACAAAATCCACAAAAATGGGAGTATTTAGTGCATTGAACAATTTGAACGATGTGTCATTTGATGATAGATATGCACAGATGTTTGGCTACACAAGGAGTGTCTTCTGCGAAGCTAATTTCACAAATTGCTTCTGTCAGGGGAGGATTAGCATAGCGATTATTATTCATCTTAACACCTCGATTAACACTTTAAGTAGAGATAGGCTTTCTGGTTTGGTTTCCTGTAACTCCAGTTTCTTGACAAGAGAGACAGTGTCGTTGAAATTAGTAATTATATCATCATGATATGGGAATTTTTGTGGTTCAAAAGCTCTTCTTGACTATCTTAATTGCCTGTCAGATCTCAAAATATGGTAAAATAAATGCGGTGTATCAACCGAGATTTCTACTTGAATACTTGGTGATCGGAGCTGATGTTGGTGAAAATTCAAAAGCATTTGAAGCCCAGGTTTGATGTAGGGTACCTTTCTTTTTTGCACTCATACTTTCGGAGGATCTGCTCTACACTATGAAGACTGCCTTTGTGACATTTCTTGGGTGCAAAGTTAATCAGTATGAGGCAGAACTTTTCATTGAAAAGCTTGAAGACAATGGTTTCGTGGTTTTTCCTCATCCGGAAGGTGTCGATGTGTGTATAGTGAACACTTGTGCTGTGACAGCAGCCGCTTCAAGAAAATCACGGCAAATGATTCGAAAGCTTAGAAAGATGAATCCCGACGCTCTTGTAATAGCTGTCGGATGTTATTCAAAAGAAGACTATCAAAAACTTGAGCAATCCGGGGCGGACATAGTTTTAAACAATCAGCAAAAAAACAATTTCATGAGATATATTGTTGAGGACAATGTAAAAGGTGATTTTTCGAACCAGGGCAATGGTGATAGCGTATTTCTCAAAGAGACGATCAAGTGTTTTCTAACTGAGAGAACACGGGCTTATGTAAAAGTGCAAGATGGTTGCGATCAAGTGTGTAGCTATTGCTTGATTCCAAGCATGAGAGGCGTTTCAATTAGGAGTAAGCCGCCAGAGCTCGTGGTTCAAGAAGTGAAGAGCTTGGTAAGCCACGGATACAAAGAAATAGTTTTCACAGGTATAAACCTCGGGCGGTACGGAGCGCATATGGATTTCAACCTTGCAACTATGCTCAAAAATGTCGACAGTTTAACTGGCGATTTTCGAATCAGGCTGAGTTCAATAAATGTTGAACACATTACAGATGAGCTTCTAAAGTTCATTAGAACCGCAGAGAGAATGTGCCCTCACCTGCACATTCCAATTCAAAGCGGTTCTGACAAAATACTTTCACTTATGAACAGGCACTACTCTGTTGGCAACGCTCGCAAAGTTTTTGCCAAACTGAGGGATATGAATGAGCATTTTTCCATAACGACGGATATAATAGTTGGATTTCCTGGCGAGACGCTTGGGGAGTTTTCGAAAACGCTTAAATTCATCGAAGAATCAGAATT
>QNAO01000201.1 GCA_003641785.1 Thermotogae bacterium | reverse complement strand
CTTTTAAAAACAAATGTTGACATTACAGTATGCATGAAAGACAAACCTCTAATGTGCATAGAATTTGATGGAATAAGTGGAGGATTCAATAGAAAAGGTAGGTATATCCAACGTAAATTTGATAAAGAAAGAAAACGAAAATTAGAACTCAAGCTACAAATAGCTCAGCGTGATCATTTTCCTTTTTTTGTGATATCTTACGAGGAAGAAGAACGAATACCAAAACACACTCATTTAATGCTTATAGATAGTATTATTGGTCAAACCATTGCTACAAAATTTTTCAAAGAGAAGGTAAAGAATTTTAGAGATTCACATCAACTCTCAAAAGTTAATGAGGAAACTTTTCAAGATATTGTTATACAGTTAGAGGCGGAGTTGGAATTGGAATGGGACCCAATTGCAAAAAAAGTAACAGAAATAGAAGCTTTTTTAATGCGTAAAGGATTAATCAAAAGTTGGAACTATAGATATCTAGAAAAACCTTCCTTATCTCCTTTAAAAAATCTTTCTGATACATCAACTCTTGTAGAAAGAGCTAAGATGTTGGAAAGAGTAATATGGATAGGTTGTCGAGTAGTTTATACTACAATCAAAGGGAAAACAGGAGCCACTGCATGGGTTCGTAATATTGAAAACGAATATGTATCACCTTTCATTATCGCTAAAAATTCAGCAATGTTGACGGCTCTTTATAAAGTACTAAGGCTTTTTAAGCTCGATTTTAATCTGTTCAAGTAAGAGGTGAGGTTCTTGTTGAGAGCTATACTAGCAGTAATTTACTTAATCTTTTCAACCCTCTTTCTTGCCCTTTCTCCTGCAACTGTTACTTCATTCCTGTACGATTTCACCATCTTTGAAACTCCTGCAGCAAGCGATAAAACTTTTTGTACTCGTGTCGTAGACGGAGACACGATCGTAATAGGCACGGGCACATACGTTCGATTGATAGGAGTAGACACACCAGAATCGGTGCATCCTAGAAGTATTTCGGAAAGGAAGCCTTGGAATTCTCAAGGAAGCATTTGGAGGGCAAAACGGTTTATCTGACGTATGATTGGGACAAGCAAGATAAATATGGTCGCTTGCTTGCGTATGTATGGCTTCCTGTAAAGGTGGATAGCGAAACAAAATACGTTCTTTGGAATGCTGCCTTGATCCTCAATGGATACGGATATGCTTATACAGTGTTTCCTTTCAAAGAGGAGTATATGGAGAAATTCCGAGAGCTTGAACGCTACGCACGAGAACATGAACTGGGAATGTGGAAAAAAGCAGAGGGTATGTATGACGTGCGAATTGTAGAAATTCATTACAAAGACAGTAATGAATACATTGTCATTAAAAACTTTGGAAACTCTCCTGTGAACCTTGCTGGATGGAAGATCTTTAGTGAAGGAAAGCAGTGGCACACACTCCCAGAAATCATACTTAATCCTGGCAAAAGTCCTTTTATACACTCAGGATCAGATGCAAGTGAGACTTTGACATGGATAAGAAGCCATGTATGGAATAAAGGTACTATACATAAAGATAATGTAGGATGTGTATGAGTATATAAAGGAAAAGCACAAAAAAAGGGGGGATAAAGATGATGAGAGTGTTTATTTCTCACTCATCGAAAGACGAAAAACTTGTTGAGTCTTTAAAAAAACATCTTGAAAAAACTTTTAAAGATGTTTGCTATTTTTACACAGCAGCAGATGACCCACAGCCTGGGCAAAATTTGGCTGTCAAGATTCAAAAGGAAATTGAACAAGCAGACGTTTTTTTGGTGTTGTTAACACCCAACAGTAAAAAATCAAGCTACGTTAACCAAGAAATAGGATACGCAAAAAAGTGTGGAAAAAGAATTATCGCACTTGTTATGAAGGGTACTCCACAAGAAGCGCTGGGTATGCTCGCTGGAGATGAATATATAATACATATTAAAGATGAAATACCTGAGTCGCTCATAAATGTTCTAATCAAAGAAGCAATAAAAAAAGTGGAAGAAAATCAACCAAAACAAGCTTTAGATCCCGTTATATTAGCAATAATTGTCGTCATTATTTTATTCCTTTTGGCTTTTGTCTCTGAAAAATAAACTTACTCGAAAGGTACCGTAATGATCGTGTATGGGGAGTGATCTGTTTGAAACGAGCCGTCGCATATGCCCGCTACAGCACGGACAAGCAATATGATACTTCCATTGAGAAGCAACTTGAGGACATCAGAGAGTACTGCAAAAGAAAAGGATACAGACTTGTAAAAGAATACGTGGATAGAGCAGAAAGTGCTTCAAAAGAAGATCGCCCTGCCTTTCAGGAGCTACTTCAAGATGCTAGAAGGCAGATGTTCGATGTTGTAGTGGTGCACAAACTGAATCGTTTCGCCAGAAACAGATATCTCTCCGTTGTTGCATCCCATGAGCTCCGAAAATATAACGTATCCATTGAAAGCGTTCTGGAACCAATAGGGGAGGACCCTATAGGACAGCTCCTGTGGGGAATACTTGATGCTGTGAATGAGTTCGAACGTCTTCAAACCATCCAGGAAGTGAAGATGAAAATGAGACCCCTTGCTGCGAAAGGTTTCTGGATGGGGGGGAAGAATCCCTTTTGGTTTCAAGGCGAAGAAAGTGAAAGTTGATGGAAAGGTTCACACGAAACTGGAAGTCAACCCGGAAGAAGCAGAGGTTGTGAAGAAAATTTTCGAAATGTTCATATCTGGCTATTCCTACTCTCAAATTGCAAGAAAACTCAACGAAGAAGGATATACAAACCGTGGAAAACCATGGAAATTTTCAGCCATTTCAGAAATGCTGAAAAATTCCAGATACGCTGGAAGACATTTCTGGGGCAAGGGTACAAAGCATCAGCACAGAATCGTGCGTGAAGATGCCGTTGTGGTAAACGGCCCGAGAATCATCGACGAAAAGACATGGAAAAAGGCACAGCAGAGAATGGGAGGGTACACAAAGAGGCGACCCACAAAACACAATTACTTTCTTACAGGAATCGCATTCTGTGAATGCGGTGCACCTCTGCATGGTGTATTTTCCAGAATCCCCATGTATTACTGCAAGCACTACAGAGAAGATTCAAAACAACATGTATCAATAAGAGCTAGAAAATTGGAAGGCTTCGTGCTTGGTTACCTCGAAAACTTTGTGAAAGACAGAGAGATAGAT
>QNAO01000200.1 GCA_003641785.1 Thermotogae bacterium | reverse complement strand
TTCAGCTAAAGATAGTGAGTTAAAACTTTTGGAAAGAGCTAAAACATTTCTTATAGAAAGGAGAGAAAGGCGGCTCCTTTCCTTCCTTACGGAAGGGGTCTCCACCGCCAGAGTTTAGATGAAGTAAACCTTTGGAGAATCTATGCCGTTAAAGTGTGTTCCATACTCAACTGTGTAAGCTCCAGCATTCATAAAGTACACAATATCATTCTTTGTTATACTTTTCGGGAGTGAAGCATCATCGTACATTTTGTCGACACTGTCACATGTAGGTCCTGCCAGTACGAAAGGAGCTTTCGCCTCCTTGTCTTTGCCCTCGACGCGTATTTCGTAGCGGAAGTTTTCTATCGTTTCCATCAAACCATGAAAGACCCCGCTATCTAAATAAATCCATTCCTCACTACCTCTTTGGCATCGCAGGAGAACTTTGCTCACCAAGATACCTGCATCGCCCACCATTGAACGACCAGGTTCGACAAAAATTTGTAAATCCTTTAGGTGTCCAAGGCAGTCAAAAACTGTTTCACAGACAATTTCTCCTATTTCCTCAATTGTAGGAACGGGCTTCAGATGTTTGACCGGCATGCCACCTCCGATATCCAGAACACTGAGGTGTATCCCATAGTGCCTTTCTGCCCAATAAAAGATTTTTGAGGCTTTCTCAATGGCGTTCTTCCAACTGTACAGATCGTAATTTTGGGAACCGACGTGAAAGCTCAATCCGATAGGTTTAAGCTTCACACGGTTAGCAAAAGCGATGAGTTCAAGTGCTACCAGAGAATCCGCTCCAAATTTTCGCGATAGGGGCCAATCACTGTGTTTATTTTCAACAGAGAGTCTGATAACAACCTCTGACCCCGGAGCGTTTTCGGCTATTTTTTCTATCTCCATTTTAGAGTCAACAGCGAAGAGTTTTAATCCCACATCATAGGCAAGTGCTATGTCTTGTTCTCTTTTGATCGGATTTGCAAAGATCATGTTCTTTGGTGAGATCCCAAGGTTCAATAGTTTTTTTATCTCTCCTGCCGAAGCCACATCGAAACTGCTCCCAATATCTCTGAGTTTCTCAATAACGCGAGCATGGCTGTTCGCCTTAATCGCGTAAAACACACGGCAATTAGGTATGGCTTTTTTAAGCTTTCTGTAGTTCTCCTCCACAATGTCTAAATCCATTATGAGAAACGGAGTTTCTGTCCTTCTTGCAAAATCTCTGACGCTTTCTGTCAAAAGCATGTCCTTCTGTCAATCCTTTCTGAGAGTTTGGAACATATCCACCTCAAAAACTCCTTGTCTATTTCGTCAAATGCGGAAAGAGTGTGGCTGTCGATATCAAGCTCGCCTATTACTTCTCCATCTTTTTTTATTGGAACGACTATCTCTGACTTGACCTTGGGATTGCAGGACAAATAGTTGCTCTCTTTTGAAACGTCTTCTACGAGAAATGTAGTACCTGTGGAAGCTGCCTGCCCACATATACCTTTTTCGAATGGGATTTTCACATGTTCGGTGGGATCTCCTGTGTAGGGTCCAAGAGTTAGCTCATTTTCTCCAGATACAAGATAGAACCCTACCCAGTCGTAATGAGGTACCTCTTCAAATAAGGTTTGACAGACTTTCTTCATGATTTCTTCTGTGTTTTCCTGTTCAAAGAGCGGCTCGAGTTTTTCTTTCAGGGTGTCAAGTACGTTTTGCTTACCGATCATGTCTCCCATAGTTATTCCCCTCCTGAAACCCGCAACTGCTTGAAAAACAGCGCTCGAAAGACTGTCTATTCTTTGCCTTTTCCACAGAGAAACGATGTCGATGAGGATCACGTTTTCTTTATTTCCTTGCACAACTACCCAATCTCTGATGCCCAGAAGTCCTGATATGAGCACGGTGAAATCTTCTTTAGAGAGATTGAAGAGTCCGTGTCGATGAGATATGACATGTGATGACCACAACTTTTGATCTCTGCTGTGCGCTTTCCAGTAAGAAGCCAGCTTGTCAAGCATAGGACGTGTCATTTGGTGTAGAGCTTTCTCGATGGATGAAGGAGTCAGGCCCAACCGTTTTTCGTAGTTTTCAACTATAGGTGAGTGTTTTCTCTTGTAGCTCTGCCAGAAGGAGAACCAATCTTTTCTGTCATGGTCCAGAATTTTCAGAAAATCACCTGCGATGTTTTGAACGACTTTCCTCAACCTCGCTCCCCTCACTTTTGGTTGAGTCTTTGGATTGGCACAGATCAATAAGGTTCTGAATAGTAACAGATTTCAGAGTGTCTTCTATTGCCTCAAAAAGCCTTTCCCATACGGCTTCTCGCAGAACACAGTCTTCGGGATTTTCACATTTTCTGATGTCAAATGCGCATTTCTTTATCTTTTCTGGTTCGTCAACTGCACGGACAATATCAAGCACTGTGATATCCTTTGGATCACCATTGAGTGTGTACCCACCGTACCTACCTCTGATAGATTTGACTATCCCAGCCTGTCTCAGTTCAGACATGATTTTCTCTGCGAATTCTTTGGGGATCATTCTGGTCATCTTGACCAATTTTGACAACGGTGACGGTTTGGATGCATTCCCACACCTGGCGATTTCCATAATCAACCTCAAGGCATACTCGCTTTTGACGGTTATTCCCAAAAGAAGATCCTCCTCAAAACTGAGAAAATTCAAATTATTTTCACAGCTGATATTATATCATTCTTGCCAGTAGCTCCTGGTAGGAGGCACTAAGTAAACGTCCACGTAAGCGCGCATTCCTTTGAGAGCATCTTGAATGTGAGTCGTATAAATGTCTATTTTGTTTCCTTTTATTGCCGCACCGGTGTCTTCAACTTTGAAAAATCCTCTGTTGGACTTGTGAACAAATGCTGGTATGTATACCAGACTACCCATGGGCAAGAAATGCGTGTCTGCGGCGAGTGTCCACCATTCTCTGGGAACAGTGCCGCTACTCGTGACGCGGAAGGCAGGGTGGGCGGGCAGTTTCCCGTCTTCCCATTCGGTGTAGAAAGTCGCCTCAAATTTTCCAGCGTACTTCAAGAGTATCCGCAGAGGATCTCGTGGTTCACCATCGATCCACATTTCGAAATGAAATGTATTCCCACTGGTGCCTATGATTTCTCCCGAGGAAACCCATTGACCTTCATGAACATTCACTTTCACGAGATTACCATATACAGCGAGTAT
>QNAO01000199.1 GCA_003641785.1 Thermotogae bacterium | reverse complement strand
GTATTATACTTGAATGTGCGACTTTAATTGGATGGATAACTAAAACCGCCTTTCATCCCATCTTCTGAAGGAGATGGGCTTTCTCGGTGGCTTCTGTAAATTTTTCTGTGGAGGTGTTATAATGGCTGATGTTTTTTTCACAAGCATGAAGACTACCCCTGAAAGGAGTTTGCCTGTAAAGCTGAAAATCCTACTTGAAAGATCAGGTCTTCAAGATATAGTGAAAAAAGATGACCTTACTGCGGTGAAGATACATTTTGGGGAACCTGGGAATCTCGCCTACGTAAACCCTGTTTATGCGAGAGTTGTGGTTAGAATGATCAAGAAACTCGGTGGCAAGCCATTTTTGACAGACTCCAATACTTTGTACAGGGGAAAGCGTTCAAATGCGGTTGATCACACGATATCAGCGATACAAAATGGTTTTTCGTATTCTGTTGTTGAAGCACCTGTGGTGATAGCTGATGGGTTGAGAGGATCTGATCAAATAGAGATCGCCATCGAAGGTAAAAGGGTGAAGAAGGCGAAGATTGGATCTGCCATCGTGCTTTCTGACGCTCTTGTTGTAGTGACTCATTTCAAGGGTCATGAGCAAACGGGTTTTGGAGGGACTTTGAAGAATGTGGGAATGGGATCGGCTTCAAGAGCTGGAAAGATGGAACAGCACTCTGAATCTCAACCGACAGTGAAGAAGGATCTCTGCGCGGCATGTGGCATGTGTGAAAAGTATTGTCCTGTGAGCGCGATATCTGTTGAAGAGCACGCAGAGATTGACTACTCAGTTTGTATTGGGTGTGGTCAGTGTATTGTAATGTGTCCAACGGGAGCAATGGTACCTGTCTGGGATTCATCGGTTGAGCTGCTTATGGAAAAAATGGTTGAATACGCTTACGCAGTTTTGAAAGATAAGGTTGGTAAGTCACTATTTGTATCTTTTGTCACTAACGTGTCTCCTAATTGTGATTGTTGGCCAAATAATGAACCAGTCCTTGTTCCAGACATTGGGCTTCTTGCAAGCAAGGATCCCGTTGCACTTGATCAGGCTTGCGTTGATTTGGTAAATCAGGCTGTTCATCTGCGCGCGGATATTAAAGAAGATGTCTTTCGCTCTGTGCACCCTGCGGTTGACTGGAAGCATCAGCTTGAATACGCAGAACAGCTTGGGCTTGGAACCCGGAAGTATCGATTAATAGAAGTGTGAAGTGATCTGATGTGAACAGAAAATTGCTTGTAAGAGAGTATGTTTTTGCGACATTTGGCGTTATTCTGACTTCTTTGGGACTCGTTATATTCTTGATTCCCAACAACATTGCGGCCGGCGGTGTGAGCGGACTTGCGATGATTTTAAACAAAGCGCTGCCTATATCTGTTGGATTATGGATGTACATTTTGAATGGAATACTCTTTGTCATAGCTGCTCTTACGATAGGTTTCGATTTCAGTGCTAAAACCGTTTATTGCACTTTTGTGCTTACGTTTTTCGTGGATCTTTTCGATAGAATCATCGTGATACCCAAATATACGGGTGAGGATATGGTTCTTGCGGTGTTTTTTGGTGTTATGCTCACTGCTGTTGGAATGGCAATAACCTTTACCCAGAACGCATCTACTGGGGGTACGGACATATTAGCTCGAATTGCCAACCGCTATCTGGCTGTTTCGATGGGTCTTACACTGCTTTTAATTGATTTTTCTATCGGTATTCTTGCAGGATTTTCTTTTGGTGCGAAGACTGGAATGTACGCAATTTTGGCGATAATTATCAACGGAATAACGATAGACTTTGTCATGAAAGGTATTGAAGTCTCAACACAAGTTTTCGTGATATCAGAAAAAAATGCAGAAATAGCGAGCTTTGTGTTGAACAAGTTGAAGCGAGGAGCAACGTTCATTGACTCTATTGGAGCTTACAGCGGCTCAAAGAGACAGCTCCTTATGATTGTCTTAAGAAGAAGAGAGTTAACGGAGCTCATTTCGTTTATAAGAAGGGCAGATCCAAAGGCTTTTGTTGTCGTTAGTGAAGCGAGGTACGCGCTTGGAGAGGGGTTTAGAAATATCAAGAAGATATTTTAAGAGGGGTGTGATATGTGATAATGGAGCTTTTGTCAAATATCTTGTTTTTTTCCGCTTCAGGTGTTTTGCTTTTCGCTGTGCTCAACTTTGAACTGGGACTGAAAGCCATGAAAAAGGATGAAAAAGAAAAGATGAGTCGTCACAATAGAAGAGGATTGAAAGCTATTGCGTTGTGCAGCGTTATGTTCACGGTATCGCTTCTCATAGCTTTTCTTCTTTGAAACTGGTGAACAAGTTTTTCGATATCAAAAGTGTGCCCACAACTATTAGTGAGTAGTAGGTGATGCATCTCCATAAGATCACGGTAGAGGCAATGTATGTGCTCGAGCAGATTCCTCTGAAAATCAAATAAAAAGCGCCTTCTACTCCACCGACCGAGCCCGGTGTGGGAATGAAATAAACAGAAGTTGTCGTGATAAACATCATTCCAAGGAACTGCCAGTACGTCGAGTTAATTGTGGAAGTCACGCTCCTTAAGCACAGATAGGGTATGCTCATAAAGCAGGTTTGGATTATTACTGTGATCAGTATGTTTGCAACGACCAGCAACCGTGATTCTTTCCAGAGATTTCTGACCAAGCGGAAATAGTTGTCCACTTTCGTTGTTGCTTGTTCCAGAATTTTTTGCGTGTTCTTCCTCAATGCGATTGAAATTATCTTCATGAGTGGTTTTGAAAGAATGATCTTGACTGCAATTCGTTTTGAAAATATGAGAAGAAGGAAAAAAACATACATTATGCATGTGAGAACAAGGCCGGCGATCATAAGCCATCTTGCACCAGATAGTTGAAGAATTTTTTTGTTTAAAATTGCAAGGAACAAAAAACCTGCAGAAAGCATTACAGAGAATGAAGTTATGAATTTTACTCCCACTATCATTGAGCTCGACTCCGCTGCAATTCCTTGTTGTGACAGATGATACACTTGGAAAGGCTGTCCTCCCGCGGAAAATGGTGTCAATGTGCTGACATACATTCCAAGCAAGGTGTTTTCAAGGCATTTTTTAAGGGAAATTTTCTTACCTGTAATGGTAGAAAGGCGTTTCGTTCTCAATAAATCCAAAAACACCACGAGGATCATCAAGCATGCAGCGAAGAAAATCTCGTTTGCCGGAGCTG
>QNAO01000198.1 GCA_003641785.1 Thermotogae bacterium | reverse complement strand
CAACAAAGCTTATTATTGGGAGCACATAAGCCTTTGCTTTTTCTTCTTTGTATGTCCTGTGCACTTCAGTTGGTGGACAATACGTGTGCTTTAGAGACTGATCAATTGGGTCATACGGAGCAAAGAAATCTGCGAACAACGCGAGCGTATAAAGCAAAACAAGAACAACCAAAGCTATGACTCCCAGACGATGTTTGAAAAACGCTCTGAGAATGAGCTGTGTACGCGTTAAATACTTTTCTTCAAAATCCATTTTTTGATTACTCTTTTTGTCCATAATCGAGAGCTACCTCCTCAGGAAAATCTCACACGTGGATCCACAAGTGCCAGAAGTATATCCGCTATTAAATTTCCTGCAACGAGCATAAGAGCGCTTATCAACCCGCTTGCCATCACCAAGTACATATCTTGCTGAAGTAGCGCTTGATATATAAGCCTGCCCATTCCGGGCCAACCAAACACATTTTCAATGAACAGCGCGCCTCCGAGAAGTCCAGAGATGCTGTATCCCAAAAATGTAATCATCGGATTAATGGCATTTCGAAGCGCGTGCTTGTATATGACAACCCTTTCAGGCATTCCTTTTGCTCTTGCAAAAACAACGTAATCCTCGTTCAAAACGTCTAAAAGGGAACCTCGCATATATCTCATCAGGCCGGCGAAAGAGCCAAGTCCAAGAGCTGTAGCTGGGAGAATAAGGTGCCACGAGATATCTTTAAATCTCTGCCAGGTTGTAAACGAAGCGTATTGAACAGACTTCATTCCTGAGACAGGAAACCAGCCAGTCTTCGCGGCAAAATAAAGAAGAAGAAGCCCCAAGAAAAACGAAGGTATTGCTATAAAACCAAAAGCAATTGTTGTGAGCAATTTATCTGCAAAGGAGTATTTCTTCAAAGCGGAAAATATACCCAATAAGATACCCAAAATCCATGAGACAGCAAGAGATATTGACGATAGAATCAAGGTTGCAGCAACACGTTCCCATATCAATTCGCTCACGGGTCTTCTGTAAGTAAAGGAGTAGCCAAAGCTACCCTTGAAAAGGCCTTTGAGCCAACTTAGATATTGAATAACAGGGGATTTATCCAGACCATATTCTCTCTCAAGGGCTTTCAACAACTCTGGAGAAACAGAGGGATCTATCCTGTACTGATCCAAAAAATCTCCTGGCGCGGCATACATGATGGTAAAAATCATTATCGAAATTAGTATTAACTCAGGAATAGCTACGATAAGTCTTCTTGCAATATACTTGAGCAAATTTTATCACCCCGAAGAACGGCGGAGCCAAAAGGCTCCACCGGAGTAATATTATTTCTTCCAAATTGACTCTATGTTCCAGAGCATTCCTCCAAAAGATGTTGGATCCATGTTCTGGAGACTATCTACATGTGCGTACAGATACAACTGCTGAATTGTGTAGATCAAAGGAAGGTACTCTGAGACAAGCTCTTGATACCTGGAGAACATTTCAAAGACCTTTTTCTGATCGAGTATTTTGACATTTTCTCTGAATATTCGGTCGATTTCGGCTTCCCATTCGGGAACTTCATAGATTTCAGGACTCACAAAATCTTTCACTTCAGGACTGTAGTTCCAGAAATGCAATGCTCCATTGAGTTTCCAAACGTTGGCTCCACCCTGTGGTTCATCGCCTCCCGTGAGTCCTAAAACTATCGCTTCCCAGTCTCCGGTTCCCACGAGCTTCTGAACCAGCGTGTTGAAATCAATTGGAGCGAAAGTGACCTTCATTCCAAGTTTTGCAAGCTCATCTCTCAAAATATTGCAGATACCTTCTCGCACAATGTTGCCCGCATTCGTCATGAGTAAAAATTCCACTGGATTGCCCTCGGTGTCAATCAAGTTGCCTTCCTCATCCCAAGAGAACCCTCCAAGTTGGAGCATCATTCTTGCAAAATCAAGGTCATACGGGTACTTCCTGAGAGCTTCGTCGTTGTAGTAGGCAGCCGCCGCTTCGCTTATTGGTCCCCACTGAGCTGTTCCAAGCCCGGCAAGAAGAGTGTCAATGATAGCCTCTTTATCAAGGGCGTAAGCTATCGCTTTTCTGAAGAACTCGTTTCTAAACCAGCTTCTCTTGACAGGATCAGGACAGTTGAAGTTTAAAGTAACGAAGGACGTGCCAAAGGTCGGTCCACCTGTTCCAACAACCCAACCCTTTTCTTCAGCTTCTTCCTTGATCTCGGGGTAGAACTTCGCCGTTACACCATAAACGTCGATTTCGCCGTTTTCAAACGCGAGCCTTATGGCATTTAGGTCTGGAATAATTTTTCTGACATATTCCTCAAGATACGGAAGCTGGACGCCATTTGCATCCTTCTTGTAGTAGTAAGGATTTCTTTCAAACCTGACGTACTGATCGGCAACGTATTCAACGGGAATAAATGGACCAAGTCCGACTATTCCGCCTTCGTTTATTGAATCCACAGCCCACATTTCTTTGAACGTTCCCTCGTCAACATAAGATTTTGCGATGTGCTTTGGGAACAACTGAAGTCCACCAAGGTATCTCACTGCAAGACGATACGGCTCCTGGTAGGTGATTTTGAGTGTGTAATCGTCAATTTTTTCCGCGACAGGCAGTCTACCCTGAGAGTCGGCAAGAAGGTCTGCCATATCATTTGGTATGTCTGGATTACAGTAAATCTCGTTTAGAGTGAAAACGTAGTCATCAGCCGTGAATGGTTCACCGTCTGACCACTTAACGCCCTCTCTAAGCCAGAAGGTGACGATCATCTTTTCATCGTCGGTAACTTCAACTTCACAACGTTTCGCAAGACCTGGGTGCATCCTGGCGTGGTTGTCCATCTCAATCAGTGTTCCTGCCATGAACACGTCAATTATGTATGTAGAGCTCGTTTCCTGGGCAACTATCGCGTTGCACGTCTTGGGACCCGAACCAAGCTGTGGAGCGATCAATGTACCGCCAGGAGTTCCCTCGGCATCTGCCCCAATGTAGGGTTCAGTCTCGTCAAAATACACGTACTTCTCACCGGCGAAGGCAACAAGAGCCAACGCCAAAAGCGCAACAAAAAGAAGCCTCTTCATCTAAAAACACCCCCTATTTCACCAGGTGGCATGCCACCCAGTGGTTTTTTGAAACTTCCCTGAACTCCGGATACTCTTTTTCACAAACATCAGTTTTATAAGGACACCTTGGATGAAAGAAACAT
>QNAO01000197.1 GCA_003641785.1 Thermotogae bacterium | reverse complement strand
TGGGAGCGGCTTTTGTCGCTTTCATGGTTCAGACGGCATTTAGTTTTCCGGGACACCTTCTTCCAAACGGACTGCTCGCTCTCTTCATTGCAAGTGTGGCTTTCGGTAGGTGTTTCAATTCGGACCGTATCCTCGCTTTTGAATTTCATGTGCGAGGCTCTCAACTTCTGGTATTTGGAGTTATTGTTGCCTTTGTCGTGGCATGTTCTGGCTACTTGAAGTGGAATTACTTCATCTCAGAGGTCATGTTCAAAAATGGGAACAACGCTTACACAGCTCTTATGAAAGTTGAACAGGACAAGAACACACTTCAGGAGTATGAGAAGATATACTTGCAAAAACTTGCAGATTTGAAAAACTATCGAAACGAGTTTTCGTATCTAAGTCCCGAAAACTACAAACCTTCTGGTGTGTCTGAGTCGGAACGAGAATCGAGAAGAATACAAGAACTGATGCGAATTCAAAGTGAGCTTGAGAAAACGCTCACTTCAATACGTGAAAACATGACAACAGTTCTCAGCTATCAGAGTGATTATTTGAACAAGGCGGAACGCTACTTGTTTAAAGCTATTGACATCAACCACACATACGGCAAGGCTTACTTCTATCTGGCATCTCTCGCCCTCCAAGCGTCCAGAATACAGAGACTGGAGCAAGCTTTGAGACAGTCCAACTTCAGTGTTCTTGATCAGTCGTTTGATACGTATCAGCGTGTAATTGCAGATCAATTTAGAACCTCAGAGCTCAGCTTTTTGAAAGATGCACTGACAGAAGAGAATATTCAGACAGTGGCAACAATGCAGGCACTCGAGGATTCTATCGCTCTTTACAAAACGTCTCTGCTCTATTTCAACGAAAGAAACTCGTACAAGGCGCTGGCTATAAGATACAGCAGTCTATATGACGCTGTCGAAGTGTTGATTAATGCAGATTCCCCCATTTCATCAAATGTAAGAGAGCTGCTTGTAGAGCTGCAGAAATCTTGTTTTGAAGGTTTTAAATGCTACGTTCAGACTGCACTGTACAACTTGCCGGGAGCCTGGAATAGATTTAGCGACTGGAAGAACGTTTCTTTAGTTAAAAGCTTGAAAGGACAAGATGTATACAGACTCTTTGCGACACTGACATCTGGAATGGGCACCTTGACCGATCAAAATGTCTTAAAACTCCTCTTTTGGCTCGCAGAAAGAGAGGCGTGGGCTTGTAAATATATGGCGCAAAAAGGGATATGGGCGGTTCCCGACGCACTTGGGGATTTTCTTTTCACAGCTCAAGATGAACTCTTCAAAAACGGTTCAGTTTATGATTCATTTTTGACTCTACAAGAAATGTTGAACATCTATCGCGAGCATTATAAAAGAATTTCGTTAGATCTTCAAAACATAGATGTAGCGAAAGCTCTAGGTGCGCACATTGATTCTGCGTCGTCTCGAATTCTGACTCAGTTGCAGAAGAACTCAGTTCCTTCGGGTAGAATAGAATTTGTTCTGAACAAGATTCAACAGATGAAGTTGCAAGCTATTCAGTATGTGCAAGGAATCAAGTGGCAAGAGGTTATAAAAACTGAAATCTCAGAGCTTCTAAATGTTTCAAAAGCTAATCGCGATTGGACGAAAAAGGTTCTGATCTGGAATAGTATATCTTCAGCTCTTACCAACGAGATCGAGAGAGTGTTAAAATATGCTGGAATCGAAAGTGATCTCGTTCGTCAAATCGTCTATAGCTTTCACGATGAGATCGCTCAGGAGCCGTTTTACGTGGCGTTGTGGGAAAGGGAAAATCGTTTTCTTGCCTTTTTTAAACTTCTTGTTCTTAACGCTGAAGAAAGAGTTGCGGAAACTCGCCAGAGGTATTCAGCTCTTGGTGAGAGTGATTGGCAATATGTGATTCAAAATTGGGTGCACAGCTCATTACATGAAGCTGGCTTATCAGATGAGAAACAGATCATGGATTTCTTGAATGATTTCTTCGAAGAGGTAACGGATATTTCAAAAAAACTATGAAGCTTGGAAAGTTGCAGGAGGCGGTTTTGATGGAGTGGCATGGTACCACCGTTATGGTTTTGTCTCGAAATGGTAAGACCGTTATGGCAGGAGATGGGCAAGTTACCCTGGGAAACACTGTTTTGAAGCATAGTGCTCGCAAAATACGAAAGATCGCGGACGGTAAGGTTCTTGCCGGGTTCGCTGGTTCTGTTGCTGATGCCGTAGCTTTGTTCGATAGATTTGAATCGAAACTCAAAGAATGGGGAGGAAACTTAACCAAAGCCGCTGTTGAGCTTGCCAAAGATTGGAGAACTGATCGCGTTCTAAGAAGGCTTGAAGCACTTCTTTTAGTCGCGGATACCTCGAACGTGTTCATAATATCTGGAAATGGTGAGGTAATACAACCAGACGACAACGTGGCGGCGATTGGATCGGGAGCTCCGTACGTCACGGCGGCGGCTCGCGCTTTGTTAAGAAATACGGACCTTGAGGCTCGAGAGATAGTTGAAAAGTCAATGGAGATAGCAAGCGAAATTTGCATCTACACCAACAAGAACATCTCAATTGAAGAAATAGGAGAGGAGTGACTCGCATGATAGATTTTGATCTTCTCACTCCAAAGGAGATCGTTAATGAACTGGATAAATATATAATTGGACAGAAAGATGCTAAGAAAGCTGTGGCTATTGCTGTAAGAAACCGAATACGCAGACAGAGACTTTCAGAGGAGTGGAGGAAGGAAGTCTTTCCGAAAAACATTTTGATGATAGGTCCTACTGGTGTAGGTAAAACAGAGATAGCCAGAAGGTTGGCTCAGCTCTCTGGGTCTCCGTTTTTAAAAGTGGAAGCCACGAGATTCACTGAAGTAGGTTATGTTGGAAAAAACGTTGATTCTATGATCAGGGATCTCGTTGAGATCAGTATCAACATGATCAAAAAGCAGAGAATGGAAGAAGTGAAAGAAAAAGCAGAACTAATGGTAGAGGAGAGAATTCTCGATGCTCTTCTGCCGGAATCAAAGAGGCGAGAAACAACAGGGCTCATAAACATATTATCTGGCGTTCAGCGTCATCAGCCAAGTATAGAAGAAAGACAAAACCTCAGGCACAAACGTGAAGAGTTGAGACAGCAGTTGAGATCTGGAAAGATTGAAGATCACGTTATAGAGGTGGAAATAGAGCAAAGCTCATTGCCGTTCACTGGGATCATTGGTGGTGG
>QNAO01000196.1 GCA_003641785.1 Thermotogae bacterium | reverse complement strand
TAACCCTATGCCCGCTGAGATGGAAATTGAAATACTAAACAAACTCTTAGACAATCTACCATATGTTGAGTATTGCATTGTTGAAGCGGGAATTTCCTTATTTCAATGAGGGGAGGAAGTCAAATAATATCTCAAAAAGGCATTGATAGGTAAGAACATTACCTGTATCCACGGCGGCATCGAGATTTGTTCACACAGAGAGGAGGGGACATCTTGCATCCCTCAGTTATTGTCAATTCCGTGGCGATAATTGTTGGCTCCAGCATAGGTTTGCTCATCGGTAAAACCTTGACTGACAGAATAAGAAATATGATATTTCAGGCAGTTGGTTTGACAACTCTCGGCGTAGGAACTCAGATGCTTCTCGAAACTGACAGTTTCGTGGTCGTACTGCTTTCCCTCGTTGTGGGCGCTGCGTTTGGAGAGTGGTGGAATATCGAGCACAGGGTTAGCTTATTAACAAAACTCGTAGGTCAGAGCGAATCTGCGAATTTTACAAAAGGTTTCGTCGCCGCTGTAACGTTGTTCCTTGTTGGACCAATAACAGTTGTTGGATCAATTCGAGCCGGTCTGACAAATGATGGATCTCTGATATATGTTAAATCTGTTTTAGACATGATATCCTCAGTTGTGCTTTCTTCACTATACGGACTTGGAGTCATGCTGTCAGCGGCTGCCGTTTTTATCGTGCAGGGTTCTCTGGTTCTGTTCGCTTCGAATCTTCAGTTTCTAACTGATAGCACTTATCTGGATGATTTCACAGGTGTAGGAGGAGCGATTGTGGTAGCCCTTGGTATAAGACTGCTGAACATAAAGGAACTGAAAGCCGCGAACTTTTTACCTGCTTTGATTCTTGTTCCGTTCTTTGATTTAGTTTTCTCATTGTTTGGAGGTTGAAATGTTTGAATTTTTGATAAGCTTCTCAGTCACGTTTTTTGCAATACCTGTGTGCATTCGAATAGCGAGACGATTCGAAATTGTTGACCGACCAGATGGAGTACTGAAACCACATACTGAGTCAATACCTTATCTCGCCGGTGTGGCGATTTATCTTGGCCTCTTTCCTTTCATAAAAGATGTGGTCACAGTAATAGTCTTGGCATCTCTGTGTCTTATTGGACTTATAGATGATATCAGGCGGATCTCTCCCTTTGTTCGCTTAGTTGCTGAATTTACGTGCGCTGTCATTTTTTCTCTGCAAATAAGTGCTTCATTTGGTGAAAGGGTTTTGTGGGTATTCATGTTCACACTGATGATAAATGGGGTGAATATGATCGATGGAATGGACGGAATCTGTGCTGCTGTGATTGCTGCAGCGAGCGTGTTTTTTATTTTTAATGGATCTTCAGGACTGGCGGTGGCAATCTTGGGTGCTTGTCTTTCATATCTTGTATACAACTTTCCCCCGGCGAGAGTTTTCATGGGCGACAGCGGCAGTTATCTTTTAGGTGGAGCTGTTATGTACATAATAGCCTATACGAGAGGGAGTAGCGGTTTTGTTCAGAGTTTTTCTCCTTTCTCTTTGATAATTCTGGATCTGTCGAGTGGTGTGATCAGGCGAATTTTGGCAGGTCAATCTCCCCTTTTAGGTGATAGGGATCACCTTTATGATAAGATATTCCGGGCAATGAGGGGAAAGAAGATCACTCGTTCAAGGAAGACAGTTCTTGTGATGGTGATGCTGACTTTAGTCTCTGGATTCTTGGGGCGAATAACACAACCGTGGAACATTTTATCTTTGTCGGTTCTTTCCGTTCTCTTGATTGCTAAATTAAAACTCTTTTACCAGCAAAGGGGAGGAAAGTAGATTGAAAAGAGAGCTGACCAGATTTGAAGAAACACTCCTCCACATAGCTGTCATAGTCATTGCTCTTTTTGCAAACAAAATGGTTACCTATGAATTTAGCGTTTCCAAATACGCTTTGTTGACTGCTTTTGCCGCGATAATAGCCGTTTTGGTTTTTAAGCGTTGGTACACAGAGAAAAAGCTTACACTGTATATATCAATGGCAAATATCGGATGGTTGTTTTTCGCCTTGGCCTGCATTCTCTCCACACTGAATGTATCTAAGAATTATCCATCTTACTTTAGATATTCTTTTGACATTGCCATCTATGTACTCTTAACCGCTTTGATATCTATTTACATAAGCAACAGATTTGCGCGCAAAGCTCATGTAACCAGGCTTCTGCTCACTTTTATGGGAACAGGAATGATTGTCGCGATAGATTCGCTGCTAAATTTTTACACCGGATTCAGTATCTTTTTGGGTAAGGTTGGAGATCCGCTTACGAGAGCAGCCATAAAAAGCACCATAGGCAATACCATTTTCGTGTCTGACTATATGGGAATGTTGCTTCCAATTTCACTGTATTTTGTTCTCAGCTATGACTTTGGTTGGAAGCAGGAAAATATCTACAGAAATGTCCTGTTTACGAAACTCTTTGCTTTTGCGAGCTTTGCTCTCATGCTAACAACGGTAATAATCAGTCAAACTCGATCGGAGTACATTGCTATTTTGCTTTCCTTTGTTGTATACGGGATTCTGTACTGGATATATAAAAAAAGAAACCGACTTGAAGATGACGCTGAAAAGGAACTGATGAAAACCTCTCCTGAACTTGCAAGAAAGCTGAAGAGATTGAACAGACTCCTCTTGATGTGCTTTGTGGTTGTTGTGGTAGCGCTCATCGTTGTTTACAACACTCCCAACGCGTTAACTGGCGGAGGCAAGGTCAGTATTGAAAGCAGAATCCGTGCTATGACAAGCGTATCAAGTTGGGATGAAAGGTTACTCTCATGGCTGACGTCGGTATATCACTGGAAAGACTCAAAGATCATAGGTACGGGAATAGGTACTTATCAGCTCCTGGCAATTAGCTATATGGGAGATGTTATGGAAGAGCATCCCCAATTGCTGTATGGATGGAATAATTTCAAGAGAACTCATAATGACTACCTTCAGGTACTTGGTGAGACAGGAATCCTTGGTTTTTCTGCGGTCGTTTTTTGCGCTGTGGTCTTGATTTTGTACACTTTCAAATATCTCAACAGAGTGAAAGACAGAGACAACACCCTACTGTTCCTTGCACTGGGAGCGGCTTTTGTCGCTTTCATGGTTCAGACGGCATTTAGTTTTCCGGGACACCTTCTTCCAAACGGACTGCTCGCTCTCTTCATTGCAAGTGTGGCTTTCGGTAGGTGTTTCAATTCGG
>QNAO01000195.1 GCA_003641785.1 Thermotogae bacterium | reverse complement strand
CCTCCTTACATGCCATGCATATCTCTATTGCTTTTTTCGCTGAGTCCGTCCTCACTATTGCAACAACACCTGTGTTGATAATCCTTTGAACCAGATCTACCACAGCTTCTCCCTCCCGAATTGAATTTTTTCACCCTTCAGTTGTGAGCACTTATCGAGTTCACTTGAAAGAAATCTTTTTGATACATTCAAATACTGTTTTCTTAACAGTGAAGGAAATAACGATGAAACACTCACAAAGACAGGTATTCTGCGCCATCTATTTGGTCCATCTATTCGACTATTTTTGCTTAATATGAAATCACTTTCCCTAATAGATTATACACGCCTCTGTCCTATGTTGGCAACTTTTCAACAAAAAATCACTGAACAGACTTCTTTTATTGGCCCTTTTCCAATCTTCTAAAAGGGACAAGATGCCCAATCCCCACTTCTGAACCTTGTTCCGCGGTTGAAAAAATATCCGTAATACACTATAATACCAATAGTCATCATTTAATCAATTGCCGGTTTCCTGTTTTTACGCCAAAACTGACAGCTCAGGCAACCATCACTCAGACAGAATCGACAAGCATAGATGCTGTACGAGTGTACTATGATTTGAAAAATACAGGGAATGTGACCATAGACTATTACAAGATATATTTTATTGCCCAATGCACTGACAACAGTACAATTACGGACTGGACTAACGGATTAAACGTGCTTCCTGGAACAATGGTGAGTGACTATACCTTTTTCGATATAGGCAACAAGACAGTATCATCAATGGCGGTGTATAAGATTTATTTGGAAAACTATCAATATGATCTCGAATTGTACATAAACCCATGACACTGTGGATTCACAGGAGATCATGAGAAATACGGTGTAATAGGAGTGTATCTATGTATAAATGTACATGAAGGCTGTCAATTCCGTTTTTTTAAGTGAAAAAATAATAATTATACAATTGGTGTTGAGAAAATAAGGGGGAACTCTCTCGTGGTAATAAGTCTCCCATAGCCTGCAGTATCAATGGTATGTTTAATGAGCTTGGATGGCATGAAACGGCTTTTGATATCACAATACATATCACGCACAAAGAAGCTCATCCAGGCAGAAGGCGAACTGAAGTGTGTGGCGAGACAGAATATATCAGGTCCCAACTCATCATGTAGATTATTATAAAAACAAAGTAGCCATCGAAACAGAATGGAATAACAAAGATCCTTTTTTCGATCGAGACTTGAACAATTTTCGTATCCTCTACGAATATGGTGTAATTGATGTGGAAATCATAATAACACGCTCTTGGCAGTTAGAAGAGCTGCTAAGGAGTTTGGAAAAAGGAGCATCATATGGGCGTAATACAACGCATATGGACAAATTGAAGCCTCGTATTTTTTCAAATGCTTCGGGTGGTTGCCCGGTCTTGGCTTTTGGAATCACATCGAAGTTATATGTAAAGTAGAATAAACTAGAAAGGAGGGTGAAAAAACTGAGAGAAGCAGGTGAAGAACTTCTTAAAGTAGCAGGAGATATCAAATTTAAAACAGTTCTTGCAGATCCACCGTGGCCTTTCAAAAACAAAACGGGGAAAATGGCCCCTGAGCACAAACGATTATACAGATATCCTACAATGACTCTCGAGGAAATAAAAAGCTTTCCTGTTGATCAAATAGTGGATTCCAATGCCCATCTCTATCTTTGGATTCCTAATGCACTTTTGAAAGAGGGGTTAGAAGTAATGGAATCTTGGGGGTTTACTTATAAAACGAATATTGTTTGGTATAAAGTCAGAAAAGACGGAGGACCAGACAGAAGAGGTGTTGGATTTTATTTTAGAAATGTAACAGAACTGGTTTTATTTGGAGTAAAAGGAAATATGCGCACACTTGAACCGGGGCGAAGCATGCCAAATATCATTGTGGCTCCCAAAACTGTCCACTCGCGTAAACCTGATGAGTTATACCGTATTATCGAGCTATGCAGCCCTGAACCCTATATAGAATTATTTGCACGCTCTCGATATTCTAATTGGACGGTTTGGGGTGACGAAACAGATAAGTACATAAACTCCGACACCCTATTTCAAGAAGAGAGGAAGGTTCTGTTAGCTGATGAATACCTTAAATAAAAGTGAGTTTTGCGCTTTTGTTGAACTTGAAGACGTTTTTGAAGTAATGTGCTTTCATACCGCTGTTTCTGCAATTTTTGTGGTAAAATCTGTTTATGAACAAATCTCATTTCACCGTAACAATTCTTGTTGACAACACCACATACACAAAGGGAACACTTGCAGAACACGGATTTTCCGCACTAATTGAGGTTCTTGACAAAAAAATTCTCTTTGATACGGGAAGCACTGATATTCTACTCAAGAACTCCCAAATCCTTGGCAAAAACTTGCATTCTATCAGCTGTGTGGCGCTGAGCCACGGGCATTACGACCACACTGGAGGATTATCGCCGCTATTGGCGAGAATAAAAAAGGAAGTACAAGTGTTTGCTCACCCAGACATTTTCAGCAATCACTGCAGTACAGCTCATGGTGAGAAAATAACCTACGCGGGTATTCCTGTGAGTAGAGAAGAACTTGAGCGACTTGGCGCACGTTTTGAGTTTAACGATAAGCCTGTGGAGATCCTTCCAAGCGTTTTTCTCACGGGCGTCATTCCAAGAGAAAACGACTTTGAAGATGTAGATTCGGCTTTGTGTACAGATAACTTAAAGCCAGATCCACTTCTTGATGATCAATCCTTATTTTTGACAACAGATAAAGGAGTTATCGTAATAACCGGCTGTGCTCATAGTGGTCTTGTCAACACACTCGAATACATAAGGCAAGTTTCTGGTAAGGAGATATTAGCCGTACTTGGCGGTACTCACCTTATAAGAGCTGAAAAAGTGCGAATCGAGAAAACCGTACAATATCTGAAAAAATTACATTTAAAAGCTTTTATTCCGTGTCACTGCACGGGAATCAGAACCCTCAGATATCTGCACGAAGCTCAGCCCACACCTGGATATGTGGGAATCTCAATAAGTGAACAGCAACTCTGAGGGTGCCTGCAGAAATAGAAACGGGATTGCGTATCAGTCAACTACCCCTCCCTTCGCTGATGCTCAGGAAGGGACTTGCGTAAGCAAGATAGTTGACTAGGGGCTTACTGTAGGTAAGCAATAGTTATCCAGGTCATGGCACCCTGGGGTGTTCCGCAAGCTCCAGGCAACTG
>QNAO01000194.1 GCA_003641785.1 Thermotogae bacterium | reverse complement strand
TTTTTCAAAAGATTCTCACTGTACAGAGAAAGCTCTTTTTTTATTTTCATGTAGTCTTCTAAGGGATCCCTGCCTTCAATTTGGGATATATCAAGAACATGCACTAAAACAGAACACCGTTCGATATGCCTCAGAAAGAAGTTACCGAGTCCAGTTCCGCTATGAGCACCTTCGATTAAACCGGGTATGTCTGCAAGGACGAATTCTTCGACATCACTTATTCTGACTACACCAAGATTGGGTATCAGCGTTGTAAAAGGATAACTGGCAATTTTTGGATGAGCGTTGCTTAAAATTGATATCAGAGAGGATTTTCCAACGTTAGGATACCCTATCAGGCCCGCGTCTGCTAAGAGTTTCAATTCGAGAATTAGCCATTTCTCTTCCCCGGGCTCGCCGCGTTCCGCTATTCTTGGAGCCTGAAGCCTCGGCGTGGCAAAGCTCGCGTTTCCCCTGCCTCCTTTTCCACCTCGAGCGGCGTAAAACACCGCCTCTGGTTCGCTCAAGTCGGCTAAGATCTGGTTCGTTTGCACATCTTTAATAACAGTTCCTGGCGGAACTTCAATGAACAGATCCTCTCCACTCCTGCCCGTTCTATTCTTGCCTTTGCCATGTTCTCCATTCTCAGCGATGAACTTTCTCTTTCGCTTGAAGCTCAGAAGTGTGGACAAGTTTCGATTTACTTTGAATACCACAAAGCCACCATCGCCGCCGTCTCCACCATCTGGACCGCCTTTTGGAACGTATTTCTCTCTTCTGAAACTGACGCATCCGTTTCCACCATCTCCAGCTTTAACGTAAATCTTGACAAAATCCACGAAATCTTCTTTTTGCACTCAATCACCTCATATGAAAAATTATCGAATCTCTTAGTACTGGAATTTCGCATTTCAACATGTAACCGCATCACTCAGAGTTAAACCTCAGTTTTTGCCCACGTGTTAGGCCCAACCTTAATGTATAATTAAGATACCATGGAAATCAAGTTTTTCGCCGACAGAATGCTCGGCAAACTTGCAAAAAAACTGAGGTTTCTGGGATATGACACGTTCTACAAAAATGAAATCAGCGAAGACGCGATCTTGCAGATTTGTAAGAACTCAGGCAGAATACTCCTGACCCGCGATAAATCGCTGTTGGAAAAAGCTGTCAAAAATGCCCTGAAGGTGTGTTTTCTCAGCTCTGATTCATGGAGACAACAGCTATCTGAATTGGCAAGACGATTGCATCTAACATACAACAGAAAATTTACCAGATGCAGTTTGTGCAACGCTGTGCTTGAACATGCCTCTTTAGCCGAAGTGGCAAAAAAGGTTCCCATCTACGTTCAACAGATGACAGACGAGTTTTACGTTTGCCCCGTATGCGGCAGAATTTACTGGTCTGGTACTCACGTGGAACACATTTTGATCGAACTGAAGGGATTGATGGACGCTTGGAAACAGGATCCTTAGAGATGTTGAATCTAATGATGAATTTCCTTCAAAAAGGATACAGTTCAAATGCGATGAACGACGTGGCGCAAATACTCTGCGAACAGGCTCAAGCCGCAGAATGTGATATATACATGTATGAACCATACGCCGATCGTTACAGACTCGTTGGTTCAACTCGATCGGATCTGAAACAGTTTGTCGGAACTCTGAAAATTAACTCTTCTGATAGGAATGAAGTCATAGAAGATGAAGAGAATCTTTTGCCAGTTGAAATCAAATACGAAGACAAAGTGCTTGGATTTGTGGTTTTGGCAAATCCACAGAACAGACGAGAAAGAATCGAATCCATCATGGAAGGATTCAAAGTTCTGCTTGCATTGCTGGCAAGTTACGTGCAGCTTCAAGATGAGGCGAAAAGACATCAATCAATGAGAGAACTCACAGAGAGCTTTTATAGAGTCAAGAATATGTCCCAGTTAGAAGAGGAAACTGTTGCCTTGGTATCAAAGATACTCGACGCGCAAACCGTTCTTTTGATAAAAAAAGAAGATTCAAGTTATACAATGACAGCTCACGCGGGTGTGACTGCCGAGCAGATCATTTCAAAATCGATTCCACTCAACCATCCCCTTCTCTCAAAGATGGAAAAAAAACCACGGGGCGCTTTGTTTCTTAAGCCAAAGCTTGACTTTGTGACAATAACCGCAAAATCACTGGTTTCATCACCTGTAGAAGTGGACGGCAAGGTTCTGGGATTGCTCATAGCCGTTAACAAAAAAGCCGTAGAAGGTTACAGAACTCACTATCATTTTGACAAATCCGACCTCAGTACTCTCAGAGAGATAGCAAAAAGATTCTCAATAGCTTGTTCCAGATTAAAGTATCAGTCAATGATTGAGAGCGAGAACAAACATCTCAAAGAGTACACCGAGCGTTATGAAGAAATGATAAGAAATCAACAGCTTCATCTAAGAAAGATGAATCTCGTGCACAGCATAAGCAATGCCCTGCGTTCAAGCTACGATCCCAGTAACGTGTACAAGATACTTCTCTTAGGTCTTACCTCAGGAAAAGGTTTCGCCTTCAACAGGGCTCTCTTGTTTCAAAGAGACAAGCAAGATGAAGCCTTAATCGGTAAGATGTGGTTGGGCCCGAGTGATGAAGACAACGTGATGAAAATCTGGAAAGAGGCCGAAGAAAGAGCCCTTCGCTATGGCGATTTCTCGCAGTATTTGAGAGAGGAAGCAATTGTTCTCGACCTTGAAAAGGGCTTAACACAAAAGATAAAGGATTTTGTGATCGGCTACAGGGATCATCCAATCTTTGAAAGAGTTGTTCTTCACAGAAAAATTCTACACATAACACCACCGGTTGCAAGGAGTCTCGGCAATGGCATAAGTGATATTCTTTCAATTCTTGGAGTTGAAGAATTCGTCGTGCTGCCGATCGTTGGACGATGGGATACCATTGGGGTTGTGGTGCTCGACAACAAATTCACCGGTGAACCAGCGAATGAAATGGACCTTGAAATACTCAAAATCATAGCCGACAGCGCTGGTTTAGCGCTTGAGAACGCCATGAACTACGATGAACTCAGAAAAAAAACACTGGGACTCCAGCAACAAAGAGATATCATAGATCATTTGAGAAAGGTCAGTGAGAGTATTCTTCAGAGTCTTGACACAGCGATAATAGTCGTTAACAAAGAAGGAAAAGTGCTGGAATGCAATAAAAAACTGGAGCAATTGCTGATGGTACCAAGGGAACGAATTGTGGATTTTCCACTA
>QNAO01000193.1 GCA_003641785.1 Thermotogae bacterium | reverse complement strand
TTCTATTGTGAATTCAATGTCCTGCATATCTTTGTAGTGCTTTTCCAATCTGGACATTATCTCAATTAACTGATCATAAACAGAAGGCGACAGCTTTTTCAGCTCAAATAGCGGGAGAGGAGTTCTTATACCAGCAACAACATCTTCTCCTTGCGCATTTTGTAGGAACTCACCGTATATTTTCTTTTCACCAGTGTTTGGATCTCTTGTGAATGCAACGCCGGTGCCCGATTTTTCTCCCATATTTCCAAACACCATGGTAACAACGTTAACCGCTGTCCCAAGCAGTTCGCCCTCTTTTATGTCGTTGATCTCTCTGTATTTTATTGCTCTGTCATTCATCCAGCTTCCAAAAACGGCATCTATTGCATGCCAGAGCTGCTCTTCGGGATCTTGAGGAAATTTCCTGCCTTCTTTTTCGTATATGCCCTTGAATATTTGAACCAGCTTCTTCAGATCTTTCCCATCGAGCTCTACATCAAGATTAACGCCTCTTTCTTTCTTCATTTGTGCTATTTCTTCCTCAAATTTGCTGTGAGATATTCCAAGAGCAGTGTCGGCAAACATTTGCAGAAATCTTCTGTAGGCGTCATAGGCAAATCTTGTGTTACCTGTTAACCTCGCAAGTCCCTCAACAGTTTCATCGTTCAATCCGAGGTTCAAAATGGTGTCCATCATACCTGGCATGGAAACCGCCGCGCCAGATCTAACAGAAACAAGGAGAGGCTTCGATGGATCTCCAAAGCGTTTTCCTGTAACTCTTTCAAGTTCAGACATTGCATGACGTACTTCATCTCGTAGGCCTTCAGGATAGGTTCTGTCATGATCGTAATAGTACTTGCAGACTTCAGCAGAAATAGTGAATCCCGGTGGGACGGGAATGCCAAGACTTGTCATTTCGGCCAAATTAGCGCCCTTTCCACCAAGTATGTCCTTCATTTTTGCGTTTCCATCAGCTTTTCCATTAGCAAAGAAGTAGATGTACTTGTTTGCCATACTGGCACCTCCTTAAGTGCGTTTTATTTGAGAGACCAATATATCCTCACGGCTTCGTCAGAGATATCAGATGTGAGAATAAAATGTGATTCTACTCCCATATCCCCCAAAATGGTGTTAATAAGGGGCGTGATATCCGCGAAAACAAATATTGGCATGCTCGGTTGATAATACTCCAAAGCCTTTTGTAAAGAACCTTGTTCAACGGCGTATTCCTGTGGATTTTGTGACAACACCTTTATCTGACCATTCTCGGTTGTTATGAACAACCCTTCCTCTACAAGATACTCGCTGCCAGCAATTGTTTGATAATCTTGAGAACCAATTAAATTACCCAGCTCTTCCAATGAAATATCTGCCTGTGCCACTGCATACACTGTTGGAGAAATGACTTCCGCTTCTTCAGCTTCCTCAGAAATAAGAGATCCCAATAAAGAGCCTAAGGTCTCACTTATCTTCAAAGACAGTGCGAGTTGTCCTGTGAATTTCTCTGCCGTAGCCGTGATTTTCTCTATCTCTTCACGGCTTGGTTGTTCAACGTCTATTTCCGTCATTATCTCTGATAGGAATGGAATGTCGAGGTTTTCTTCAGAAAGAATGAAGTTTTCGATCAACTTTCCAACCGAAGAAAGATCCGAAGTGTTGACAAAAACAAATATTTCTCCACCCAAATTTGGATCTTTGTAAAGAGCATATCTAGAATTCGGCATCAGAGACCTTAAGAGTTCCTTGGACTTGTCATTGTGGGCTACAAACCTGATTTCCCCTACCAGTTCATCATCAACGATCGAAACGATACCTGTCTGCGATATTACTATTCCATCTCTGTCTATAGGAGGTGCATACATGACAGAGCACACATTTGGATCTTGAAACTCATCGAACAAATCAGATGGAATTGTTCCACCCCCTGCCACACATTGCTCAATGGCTTCTTGACTTGTAGAAATCAACAAATAATCTGAAATATTGCGCGTGTACAAATCTTCCCCGAAAGCATCTTTCAGGATGTCCCCCAGTTTTGACGTTTCCGGTGATGGTCCTAAAACAACCGTTATGTCTGTCCCTGAAAGAACCGTCAAGATATCACCTTCGAAAATGCTTCCAAGCTGTTCAGTTGTTATGCCATACTCAGAAAAAGAGCTTGCAATTATTCCCTGAATCATGGGTTCAAGTCCCAGACTATCTGCAAGCAGCGATACTATCCCCACTGATTTGGATTGAACGTAATGTTCACTAACATTGTGAGCAAGATAAACAGCATCATAATTCTCGGGAATAAATTCTGTTATGGAAAACGTAGATATTGCTATCACAATACTTATAAACAAAAAAAGCTGAACCTTTTTCATTTATTCCACCTCCTCGTGACTTTCCTTCTTTTAATAAAACGAAATGCCAACAAGAGAATCTCTTCATCTTCATGTGTATTCATTTTCTATGATAGCATAACAACTGAGTTGGTTATAGCATTTCATATCTTCATGGAACGCTTATTTAACCATGATGTCCACATTTCATCTTGGGATTTTCCGATTTTCTTGCACTTTTTTGAAACATATGTGGTATCATTCCACTTGTAGAGCGTCAAAGGCTTGAAAAACATGCTCAAAACATGGTAATATTCAACAAAGAAGGGAGATTGTTCTCCCTGATTCTGATGAAGGAGGGGGATGAACTATGAACAAAACCGAACTTATTGACAAAGTAGCGAAAAAATCTGCGCTGAAGAAAAAGGATGTTAAAGCGGTAGTAGACATCGTATTTGACACAATTTCCGAAGCTCTTGCAAAGGGTGACAAAGTTCAACTTGTAGGTTTCGGCAGCTTTGAAGTTAGGAAGGCAGCCGAGCGCAGGGGAGTGAATCCCCAGACAAAGAAGCCGATCAAGATTCCGGCAAGAAAAGTTCCCAAGTTCAGACCTGGTAAAGCTCTAAAGGAGAAAGTGAAGTAATTTGGCAAACAAATCGGGGGCAAAAGCCCCCGATTCATTTGCCAACGCAAAATTCACTGAAAATGACATCGAGCAGTTCTGAAGAAAAACTGGTGCCTATCAGATAATCAATTTCCTTTAGAGCTTCACGGATATCCTGTGACGCTGCATCTAAGAATCCAGGTTGTAAGATGTTTTTCTTTGCCGAATTCAAGTGGGCTTGACATCGCAGTAAAGTTTCGTATTGTCTTTCAGTAAACACACCATCTTCATTTGAAGATTCTACGACATCTTTTACGGAG
>QNAO01000192.1 GCA_003641785.1 Thermotogae bacterium | reverse complement strand
TGTTGAAGAGGGTGTAATAGACGAGCTCACAATAACCGGTCGTGATATCTATTTAGACTTTAGAAGCGACACCAACTTCTTTTCTCACAACGAATTCGAGAAGCGCCTACAATCTTTTTCTGCTCTTAGCAAGGACCTCAATTGGTACGCCATAGAGGAAAAAGATCGAGAAAAGGATTTCAAAAGCATGGCAAACAGCTTCTTGAGATATTTGAGTCGCGCTGTTGCTTACTCATCGAGCGCATTCAGAAAGGATATGCTCAGCTATATTGAGACCACATTTCAACAAACATACCCAGTGCTGAACACATTTTTACCTGATGTGCAAAAAGTGTTTTCTCAAAATCAAGAAATCTTCGCGAAAGGCCCAAATGTCTCAGCTTTAGAGGAAAGAACATCAATAGCGATACTTTTGTCTTTGATGCTGGTGTTTGTAATATTTGTCTTTATGCCCGCATACACTGAAATTGCACCTTCAGCTTTGGTTGCCGTTTTTTCCGTCTTATCTTGGATAAAGCATGATACACTTTCAGTGTTCGTTGAGTACGGATTGCCAAGTCTCAACGTTCCGTTCTCAGGAACGCTGAATCCTGGTATATTTATATTATCGATAGGTATATTTGCGCTAAGTGTGTTCAGACTTTTCAGAAAGGGGGAAGAGATATGAGGAAACTTCTTACGGTGACACTACTTGTTATCGCAGTTGTTTTTGCGATGGGCTTCAAAGTACTCATGGTTACAGACGTGGGAGGGCTTGGCGACAAGTCCTTCAACGACGGCACATGGGAAGGAGCTCTGATAGCTGCTAAGGAAATCGGTGCCGAAGCGCGAGTTATTCAGTCTTACGAGCAAGCTGACTACATACCCAACTTAACAAAAGCAGCGGAAGAAGCTGATGTTGTTTTCGCAGTTGGATTCATGATGACTGACGCTTTGTTCAAGGTTGCAAAACAGTTTCCTGACACCTACTTTATCGGTATTGACATTGTTCCACCCGAGGGTCAGGACTTACCCAACGTACTGTGTTTCATATTCAGAGAGGAGCAAGCTGGTTTCTTCGCAGGTTACATTGCGGCGGCAATGACTCAAACAGGAACAGTTGGATTCGTAGGTGGAATAGCTATTCCACCAGTTGAAAGATATCGTTATGGCTACGAAGCAGGTGTGAAGATATACGAAGTGCTCCACAAGAAGAGAGTCGAAATACTGAAAGGTTACACAAATGATTTCGAAGATCCAAAGAAAGGTAAAGATCTCGCAATGGCGCAGTTTGCCCAGGGAGCAGACATAGTATTTCACGCGGCTGGAGCGTGTGGAAACGGGGTTATAGAAGCCGCGAAAGAAAAATTCCTCGGACTTCTGGGTTCGAACGAACTCAATCTCAAAGATGTCATCGACTACTACATGGAAAACAAGAAAGGTTTCTTTGCTATGGGAGTGGACGTTGATCAGGACTACATGGCTCCTGGAGCTGTCCTTTGCAGTGCAACCAAGGGTATTTCCGCAGCCTCTTACTATGGAGTCATGTGGGCTTGGGAAGGCACATTTGAAGGTGGATTGAAAGTCCTCGGTATTAAAGAAGATGGTGCTGGCGTTAGTCCTATGAAATATACCAAAGGTATGATTCCTAACAAAGTGATAGCTGAACTTGAATACATTTGCGGTCTTATCAAAAAAGGAGAAATAGTGATACCAGACACAGAGGATAAGTTAAAGGCTTTCCAGGTTCCTGCTATACAACTTCCGTTTTAACATCTCAGTACATCATCGGGGGGCCTTGCCCCCCGTTTAACGTGGAGGTCTTATTGTGGAAAACGCTGTTGAGATGATTGACATAGTCAAGCAATTTCCCGGTGTTTTAGCAAACGATCATGTAACCTTGGAGGTTCGTACGGGCGAAATTCACGCCATTGTTGGTGAAAACGGAGCTGGGAAAACTACTCTCATGAATCAACTGTACGGCCTGTTGCAGCCTGATTCTGGTGAAATAAAAGTGTTTGGCAAAACCGTCAACTTCAAAGGTCCAAGGGATGCTATTTCAGTAGGAATCGGCATGGTACACCAACACTTCATGTTGGTGAGCAATCTCACAGTTGCAGAGAATGTTGTTTTGGGTTCTGAAACGATGAAAGGCATTGTTTTCGATCTTGACAGGGCGAAAAAGGAAGTTAAGGAGCTTTCCAATAGCTATGGGCTTCTTGTTGATCCGGTTGCTAAGATAGAAGATCTCCCTGTTGGTGCCCAACAGCGGGTTGAAATAATAAAAACACTTTACAGAGGCGCCGAGATACTCATACTCGACGAACCGACAGCAGTTTTAACACCTCAAGAAACAGAAGAACTTTTCGAAATTCTTCAAAAGCTTAAAGAAAGTGGGAAAACGATAATATTCATTTCGCATAAATTGAATGAAGTCATGGAGATAAGCGATCGAATAACTGTCATGCGTCTTGGGAAGGTGACAGGAGTTCTTGAAAAAAAGCGAACGAACACCAGAGAAATCGCTCGCCTGATGGTGGGACGAGAAGTGGTATTTAGAGTTAAAAAGAATCCGGGAAAATTTGGAAAGACAATTCTCAAGGTAGAAAATCTTTGGGTCAAAGACAACAGAAAACTCGATGCTGTAAAAGGAATCTCGTTTCACGTTGAGGAAGGCGAGATTTTGGGAGTTGCTGGTGTTGCAGGAAACGGACAAACAGAATTAGCAGAAGCGCTAACAGGCTTAAGAAAACCTGAGAAAGGTAGAGTGATCTTTCTTGACCAAGATGTTACGGGGAAAGCACCCCGCGAACTGAGGAATCTTGGAATGACACACATACCTGAAGATCGACATAAATACGGCCTTGTGTTGCAATATCCTGCATATTTCAACATGATTTTAGGGAGGCATTTCAAGGAACCGTTCTCGGTGAGCGATTTTTTAAATCAAAAATCAATAAGAGATTTCGCAGAAAAAGTGTTTAAAGAATACGATATCAGACCGGATGACATAAGGATGCTCGGTGCGAATTTCTCTGGAGGGAATCAACAAAAACTTGTCGTTGCAAGGGAAATGAGCGCAGAACCCAAGGCGATTGTGATCGCACAGCCCACAAGAGGGTTAGATGTTGGTGCGATCGAGTTTATCCACAATTCAATTCTGAAATTGAGAGATGCCGGTGTCGGAATACTTCTGATTTCCATGGAACTTGAAGAGATATTCACACTCAGCGATAGAATAATCGTTATGTA
>QNAO01000191.1 GCA_003641785.1 Thermotogae bacterium | reverse complement strand
GTAATGAGCACCTTCTTTGTATCCAACCAAGAATTTGTCTATGCCTGCTGATTTCGTACCACCTATTACACCGATTATCTTTTCTGGATTGACATTTGGAATGCTGGTGTTGGAAGTCACCATTGCTGCTAAAGCTCCAACTAAGAATGAACCTTCGTGTTCTTTGAATATAACGGATACAACATTGTCTTCTGGAACAGCTATGTTGAGTATTACAAAAGTAGTGTTTGGAAAATCTTTGGCAACTCTTTCAAGTACTTCAAAATGCGAGTATTCAAGCGTTATTACAAGATCGAACCCCGCTCTTGCGGCGTTTCTTAAAAGTTTTTCTCCCTCTGTGACCACATCTTTCGATTCGATCGCCTTGACCGTCACATCGAAGTCAACGGCGGCCTTTGTCAACCCAGCGTACGCAGAGTCGTTGTAAGATTTGTCTCCAAGTCCACCTTGTGCAATTATCATCGCAACCTTTGGTCCAGCGAATCCAAGTGCGGTAACAAGTGTCAAGATGATCAAAGCAGAAAACAACCGTTTCATAAGAACCCCTCCTTTGGTTTTGGTGACTTCATCATATTAGCATATTATAATAAGTCACACTTTAGAAAATAACACACTCCGTATTCCTTTGCAAACGCAGTTATTCCTGATTTTCGGTAAATACGGTTCGATTACGTGTGTTTTCACACAAAAGCGTTTAGTGTCCAACTGTTTTGATTTTCATTCGTGATGTTCACGGCACATAAACTGTGCCAATTTTCGGGAAAGGATGTACACAATCATTAAAAAGCCAGCGGCAAGTGTTCCAACTGCGGCACCTGAGATGTCTATCATTACGTCATTGAGCGAAGCTCCTCTTTGAAAAAATTGCTGGCTGTATTCATCAAAAGAGGCTATCAGCGCGGGCAGAGAAATTCCTATCAACAAGCCTATGAGAAGTTTTTTTGAGTACATGATTCCAAAGGTGAAGCAGAAAACTCCAAGAAAAAGATACAATCCAAAATGAGCGCTTTTTCTTACAAAATATATTGCGGGTTTTTCCTCATCCTTGAACCACAATTTGCTTAAGAATGTTCGCACAGAAACAAAAATCTTCGTATCAGAAAAATCAAAAACCCTATCCAGTTTCTTCAAAACGTTGTAAACGTGCCTTGCTTGGCTCTCAGATTCAACAGGATTTCTCGAAGAGAAATAAAATATAAATCCCGTCCAGAGAAAAACAGCCATGAGTGCAAAAGCAAGCCAGATGCGCTTCAAATGAATTCCTCCTCTATATACAATATACAATATTCTAACTCATGAAACTAAAAACTTCTGAGTGAAGGAAGCTGTTTGTGTTATAGCAGTTGATTGACAGTATTATGTGATTGTGGTATTATATATGTAGATAGCATATATATATTTGGAGGTGAGACAATGCCTTACCGATATGGATCAGACCCCTATGGTAGCGGATCTGGGAAAGACTACCGCCGTGGCTGGGGATACGGACCCGGATGGGGTTGGAACAATCCTGTACACTGGGGATACCCGCCGGCTCCACCACCTTGGGCTATGTGGGGAGCATGGCAACCACCTACTCCTGAAGAAGAAGAACAAATCTTGCTTGACTACAAAGAATATCTCGAGAACGAGTTGAAAAATGTGGAAGCCAGACTCAGAGATCTGCAGAAAGAAGCGGGAGGTGAGTGATATGCCGATGCGCGATGGAACAGGGCCAATGGGCCTCGGACCGATGACTGGTAGAGGTCTTGGCTGGTGTCGCTACTACGCTTATAATCCCTACTACGCGGTCCCACCCTACGCACCTGCTCCCTATGCAGCTCCGTATGCGCCTGTATCGTGGTATCGTCCGTTCCCAGCATTTTGGTATGGTCGTGGCTGGGGTCGCGGCTTAGGTCTCGGTTGGGGTCGTGGCTGGGGTCGTGGCTGGGGCCTCAGAAGAGGCTGGAGCTACGGAGCAGGTCTCTACTGGTGATAAAAGGGCTCCTCGTTAAAGAGGAGCCCCTAATTTAGTGAAATCACGTGTTAGATAGTTCAGCGTACAAGGCACATTTCAACATATTTTTTCACCTTATCTTTTATCTCATTTAGTTCTCGGTCAGAACAGGGATACACTGTTTTCGCTGTTGAAGGATTCAGCATTTTTGATAAAACAAGATTTTGCAAAACATATTTTCTCGCACCTTTGATCGAATGGGCTATAGAAATGATATCGCTTTCTGAAAGCAGATTCTTCGCCACAGTGGTTCTGAACTCGTAGTCCAGAGACGAATTCATGATGATCTCTATACTCTCTTTTATCTTTGTTACATCAATGTTCAGCTTTACAACATCGTGATACCTTTCGAAGGGGGCCTTTATATCCATTGCTATGTAATCGACAAGGTCTTCTGCTATTAGGCTTTTTATCACACTTGGATTGCTTCCATTTGTATCTAACTTCACAAAGAAACCCATTTTTTTAATTGCTCTAAGAAGTTCCCCTATGTCCATCTGTAGAGTCGGCTCCCCTCCACTTATAACTACGGCGTCGAGCAGTCCTCTTCTCGAGTTTAGGTGTGCAAAAATATCCTCCACTTTCAGGGGTTCAGTGAACAATTCCGGGTCTACCAGTTCAGGGTTGTGGCAGTAAGGGCACCTGAAGTTGCATCCTTGCGTGAATATAATTGCGCTGATTTTGCCTGGATAATCTATTAAAGAAGACTTTTGAAATCCTCCAATGTTCATGTCCTCACCTTGAAAGTCTTTCTCAGTTTAAACTCTTCTTTTTTGCCCTTGTTCCATTGACTCACTGGCCTCAGATAACCAACGACTCTTGAGTACACTTCACATTCAGCACCGCACTTGGGACAGATATTGTGCTCACCAGCCAGATATCCGTCATTTGGACATATACTAAATGTTGGAGTAATAGTAAAATACGGCAATCTGTAATTCTCACATATCTTCTTCACCAGGTTCTTTACCACTTCGGGATCCTCGATCTTCTCTCCTATAAACATATGAAGTACCGTTCCTCCTGTGTATTTTGTCTGCAGCTCATCCTGCAGGTTTAGAACTTCAAAGATATCATCTGTGAAGTTAACTGGCAGTTGTGTAGAGTTGGTATAGAAAGGCTTGGCTCCTTGCTTGAATTATTGTTCATTTGCGCAAACTATATCGGAATATTTCTTCTTGTCTATCATTGCCAGACGATATGATGTCCCTTCTGCGGGAGTGGCTTCTAAGTTATAATTGTTTTTCGTTTCTTGCTGAAATTC
>QNAO01000190.1 GCA_003641785.1 Thermotogae bacterium | reverse complement strand
GGTAGCGGTGGCGTGGAAGGCTGTTCCAGATTCAGTGACTCTGCCAAATTCGTTCAAAACCATGAAACCCGCCGCTTCTATAACGCCATCTTTATCGGCGTCCATTTGCCAGGTATAACTTTGATTGTTGCTGAAAGGATCGTTTTGTCTGACAAAGTCTCCGTTTGTCTTTGTGAAGGTGAACCTGACTTCGTGGTTCTGATTAGTTGTCGAATCCACAACAGTCATAGAAAACGGTTTGGGGCCACAGTCAGATCTCAAATTTCCTTCCATTTTAGAGGAAGTTGTCGCATTGGCGGGCATTGTCATTCCCGCGCTTATTACAATATCTCCTATTGGTTGATTCGTGTCGATATATCTTTCTCCGCTCTCTGGATCCTGAATGGCTCGCCACCCTTGAACTTTTAAACCGGTTGATGTTTGAATCAGTGTTCCATTCATATCCACATCAAGAGCACCCGCCCGCGTGTAAAAGTACTGCTCACCGTTTGACAGGACAAAGAACCCATCTCCCTGGATGGCAAGATCTGTTTTTCTTCCAGTGTTTTGGAATGAACCTTGTGTCATGACTTTGTCAACCGTGCCAATCTGTGAACCAAGCCCGATCTGAATTGGATTCGTTCCTCCTATATTGTCTTGAGGAGTTCGCGATGACTTCAAAGTTTGAAGCAGAGCTGTTTGGAATGTGGCTCTTGATCCTTTGAAGCCAATTGTGTTAACGTTTGCAATATTGTTTCCCACGACATCCATCTGGTACTGAAAATTCCTTAAACCAGTTATTCCACTGAACATCGATCGCATCATGTGTTATCACCCTCCACCTCAGATATTTCTACTACCGAAGCAAGTGGATACAGAATATCGTTTATTATCACGTAAATATTGTTGTCTTTGAACTGTACGCCTTGCACAACTCCACCCTCTATTCCTCCGATCTCAACTTCCGAACCGTCTAGCTGTATTTTTGACACCGTGTAACTGTAATTTCCATCGGAGACAGGCAAACCATCAGAATTTCTGCCATCCCATGTGAAGGAATGCGCGCCGGATTCGAGCATGTTGGAGGTGACTTCTCTAACAAGGGAGCCATTTTCATCGTAGATTCTTATCGTAACAGGGGCGTTTTCATCAAGAGTGAACACGATGCTTTCTGCGGCACCATTGTTTACCTGAACTGAGTTACTTCTGACAACAGCGTACTTTCCGATAAGTGAAGACGCTTGAGCCTGGAGCGATCCTTGCTGAAGGCTCAGAAAGTTTTCAAAGGCTTTTGTCATATTTGTTATCTGCTCCAAAGAAGAAAACTGAGTGAGCTGAGCTATAAAGTCCTTGTTATCCATCGGCTCAAGTGGGTTCTGATTACGCATTTCTGTAACGAGTAGTAAGAGAAAGGCGTCTTTGTCGAGCTGACTTTTGGGCTCTTTCTGCCTTAGTCCATCGAGTGTGTTCCCATAAAGGTTGTTGTAATCAATCGCGTTGATCATCTTGGTTCACCTCGCTTTCATCTGTGTGATTCTGTCGCTCCTTTTGCTGCCTGCGCCTTTCGTGCTGTTCGTGTTGAAAATTCTGCTCTGAATGGTTGTTCCGCTCTGTTTCCACTTTTACCTGGAATTCCTCGACTTTGAAACCCATTGAATTGAGCCGTGCAATCAAATTTTTCGATCCTTTCTCTAGAATTTCCTTGGCTTCCTCGTTGCTGACTCTCATGGAGATTTTCAAAACTTCCCGTTGTTTTTCAATTTGAATTTCAAGTTTTCCAAGGTTCGGTGGCGAAAGATCCATAACAGCTCTTTCGGTTACGGTTTCTCTGGTCAAGTAGGGACGAATGTTGTCTATTATCCTGTCGAGATTATCGCTCATTTCCTGCTGTGAAACCCTTTCGGTGACCAAGTTAACGTTGGGCTCCGTTCGGTTCACTGTAACTGTTGATAGCTGTGGATTGGAGTAAGCTTTTTTTGCGTTCTCGTTGTTGATCAGACGCGCGGTGCTATTGGTAGTTTTTGAGTAAAGTTTAGGCGTTTTCGAACTCGAAAGTGTTGGTGAATCTTTCTTTATTTCTTTTGCTATTTCGAGCTTAAAGGTTTCTATCTTTATCGGTTCAGACACTTTAAGTTTTGTTGGCATCTGCCGCTTTGTTATAAGAAACTTGGCTCTGCTGTCGTAGCTCTTTATTTTCAGAAAAACCTTTCTGGCGATTATCCTTATCTGTTCTAAGGAAGGTGTGTTTATATTTGAAGCCAAAGAGTTTCGCTGACTGATCAACTCAGCCGCGTTGGCCGATTGCGAACTGTGAATGACTTTTGAAGCTATGTGATCTGCTTTCGAATCTTGCGCAGATACCCCGACTTGTGAAACTGTTGACACTTCAGCCGAGATTTTCTCTTCAGACAGGACTACTTGCTGGTTTGCCAGAGAGATGTTTTGAATGTCTTTTTCTGGTACTGCATTTCTTGAAATGACATTATTTTTGCTGCTGTTAAACGCGCTTTTGAAGAGAACACTTCGTTGAGGTTTTGTCTGCTTTGTGAAAGGAGGCATTTGCTGCATGTCTTTGGGTTTTTCTGTATTATCAGCGGCAGATACTCTTTTGATCTCGATGCGGGGTTGGAGTTGATTTTCATGGGTAATGCGATTTTGTGTTGCCACTGCGTGCTGTGCTTCGGCAAGATGCGTTCTGTTTATTTGACTGTGGTTGGAGCGCTTTTCTTGCCCTAAGGTTTTCGCATAGATTGTTGATGGGTTTTCTTGATTCATGGATTTACGCTTGGGATCTGGTTTCATCGCCGAAAAATGGTTCTCTTCAGCAGAAGGTTTTTCATATGAATTGTTGAGAATATGCAATCTTCTGTTCTGTGTTCTTGGTGTGCTCTTCTGAGAGGATGAGTTGAGATCAGCAGCTCTTTGACTCGATGATTTGTCAGCTTGAATAGCTGTAAACTTTTCATTGTGGTGAATAATACTGCTTGTCGAGTTAGAAGAAACATTTTGAGACTTAGCGATGATTGTGCTCACATTGGAAACTTTGTTGTCTGACACCCTCTGGATCTGTTTGTTAGTTTCAGAAGTCGCAACTTGTTGATGCTGCTCTGCATTTTGAGAGTCAGCGATTGTGTTTACATTGATGACTTTGCCATTCAAAGATGTTTGTGCTGAATGAGGAGTTTCAGAAGGCACAACTTGTTGATGTTGCTCTGTATTTTGAGAATCAGCGATTGTGTTCACATTGATGACTTTGCCATTCGAAGATGTTTGTGCTGAATGAGGAGTTTCAGAAG
>QNAO01000189.1 GCA_003641785.1 Thermotogae bacterium | reverse complement strand
AGGAATTATTTTCAATTCATATGTTGTTGGAATTAAATTACTTCTGTCGATTTTGTTAAACAAGTTTTCCGCCTCAAAAATATTGTATCATTTGGTTAAATTAGAAAATGATTGGTTTTCAATCTATTCTATTTTGTATCTCCTCAATGAATTGAGGAGTTTTAGAATGGGAAAGATCTATGATCACCAACTTTGGAGGTGTGAACATGAGCAGAACAGTAATTGTTGATGGCTCAGTGATCTACACCAACTACAGTCAAATAATGAGCACCCGCCTATTTGAAAATCTTCTTGAGGAGTTCGTATGTATTCTTGAAGAAAAAGAAAGCCCGCTTCTCAATGCTTTGAACGCCTTCAGGACAAGTGACGGTTACGACATTCACAGATTCGTCGAGTTTCTGCATCTCTTGACAATGAGAAACATATCAGAGATAACAAACATCATCCACTACATCAGCGCTGACCAGCTTGAAAAATTCGTTGAAGCTTTTTACTCGTTCTGGCGATCCAAACACAGATTCATGGTGTATTCTGAAAACTACGTCACAGATGCGAATCGAAGAGGAAGTATTGAATACACTGTAACTATGATAGGAGATCAGTTCAAAGCGGTCATCAAAAATCTGTATAGGCAGTTGTTGAGCAACATCACAAACTCGTTTCCAAACGTCATGAGACAGCTTCCGAGTGGTGCACAGGCGATGTTTCTCACGCAGAAATCCAGTGTTGGTGACTTCTCGAATTACCCATGGATGAAGCAGATCCCCACAGTATGGGCGGCGATATTCGACCCTCCAGCGATTTTCTACACTCGATCCAACAAAAGAAAAGGAGTTATTCCAGTTGTTGAGGCAAGGGTACTGGACAAAATCAGGTTGAATCCCAAAGAATGGTACAGGTTCCCAATTTTTGTTGGAGATCTTCTCTTCTACAACTTTGTCCACAAAGAGTACCTCGCTCACGGTGCGGGGTTGGCAAACCTATTTGAGATTGCGAGTCCCCTTCAGTTACATGGAAGAAAGCCCGATGGAATCGTAATCTTTGGGCTCAAACCCGAAAACATACCTGATTACAAAGAAGAGTGGCGCAACGCTGTTGTTTTCAAAGACGATATCTATGTGGGCATTATTCCTGATTTTTCCGAGAACGATTATTTTGGATATATGAAAAAAACAACCCTGACAGTTCACAACCTGATAAGAATTGATCAGGGGAGGCTCCCCGTGCACGGATCAATGGCGAGAATCACCTTGAAAAGCGGTAAAAGCGCAGTGGCCATGTTCGTGGGTGACAGCGGCGCGGGAAAGAGCGAAACACTTGATGCTTTGAACCGCCTTGAAGGCGTTTCTCAAGTGGACACAATTGTGGATGACATGGGAAGCTTAGATATCATCGAGGATCGCGTTGTTGCATTTGGAACAGAGATAGGAGCATTTGTCAGATTGGATGATCTTCCGCCCGGATTCGCCTATTCAACGATGGACAGAAGCATTTTCATGAACCCGGACAGGATCAACGCGCGTGTAATCGTTCCTTTCAATAATTACAAAGAGGTGATCAGTCCCACTCGTATAGATTTCTTTCTCTACGCTAACAACTACACAGAAGTGACATCTGATGATGACAGAATAAGACTTTTTGAAACCGTTGAAGAAGCTATCAGAGTGTTTTCAGAAGGTAAAAGAATGACAAAGGGAACAACAGCTGAAACCGGAATCGCGACTTCGTATTTCGCAAACCCTTTTGGTGCGGTTCAAAGAAAGCAAGAACATGACAAAATCGTGAGAAGATACGTTGAAAAGATGTTTGAAAACGGCATCAAATTGGGAGAGATACGCACGATGCTTGGCGTAGAGGGCTATGAAAAAGAAGGAACAATGCTCGCCGCGAAGGCTCTTTTGAAACAAATCGAAAACGGCTGATCACACCCGCTGGCGAGACATTCTTGTTATATCGCTGAAAAGGAAAGAAGAATAAACGATATCGCAACGACGATACCACAACCAACTGCCAGAGCTCTCCAGATGTAAAAGCTCTTTTTGCTCCAGGCGATAACCGCTGGCCGCGCCTTCATGAAATATCCAAAAGCCAAGCCCGCCAAAAAGCCACCTATGTGAGCGGCGTTGTTGATACCGCTCCCAGGAATAAATCCATAGACTATGTTGAACAAAATCATTGGTAATAGTGCAAAGCCGGTATACTGTCTCATAAAAAAGGGAGTGTCTTTCCTGAAACCCGCGGCGAACAGAAGTCCCACGAGCCCGAAAATCGCACCGCTCGCCCCAACAGATAGAGAATTGTGGTAAAACACGTGTGTCGCAATTCCACCGCTTATACCCGAAGCAAAATATATGCACGCGAACTTCTCTGTCCCATACATCGCTTCAACTACCAGACCGAAATAAAACAGAGCGTACGAATTAAACAGAAGATGAAGAAAACCACCGTGAACAAACATAGCGGTTATCATTCTGTACCATTCGCCTCTATCAACGAGAGGACCGTACTGAGCACCGAATTTCAGATACATGTACGCCTGATTCGATGAAACAAAAACCCCAGATATGAACATCAAAAGAGCAACAATCACATTGATAGCCAGTATCACGTAAGTTATACGCAGTTGTCTCAGTATCGATACCTCCCTTGTTACTTAACAGTTTACACCAATTATACAAAAAAGAGGTGGACTCAATGCCCACCTCTGAAACAGTTTTGCCATAGTAAGCTGGGCCACCGTGACCATTCGGAACGAGCGTAATATACACACCACTCAGAGGATAGTGATCCCCAAGGATATACCTCTGTTAAAATATTTAAAGTGAATATAATATAGTTATATTTTATTTGAACAATTCTATCGGTAACACAGCCATTGCGTCCAAAAAAACACAATCTTTAGTGATCAAAACTCTTCTCAAGATGAATGAATTATATTTACTTTACTGAGTCTATAAGTTAAATTAATCGAAGATCGGAGGATATCGCTGTTAACCAGTTTGAAGGTAGGCATCTGATTGTATTTCAGTCAAATATTGTCTCAAGCAGATGAGATACTTGTTCTTCGGTAAGCTCTTTCCACTGAGATTTCCTCTGAAGCTTCAGAATCTCTCGAAGAGAAAACAAGAGCTACTTGCAAGAGTCTTTGCTGAAGCCAAGTGGGTACTATCTGCATGTAACCTGCTACTTGCTGAAGGAACATTTCGAGAAAGAACACATAGCAGAAGCTGTTGAGATAGACTTTGGCGTTAGCAACAAAATAATTCTTTCAAACGGCTTGGCAATAGACTTTGAACTGCATGAGACACGCAGGCTT
>QNAO01000188.1 GCA_003641785.1 Thermotogae bacterium | reverse complement strand
AGCCAACTTTGAGTTAGAAAGCGCCTACCTTGAACGAGATAAGCTACTTGGCAGATTAAAAACCGTTATTTCGTTAGCTGATGAACTACTGGAGAGCAGAGAAAGCACCCAGGAACAATTTCTTTCCCATATTCTTGAAAAGGCTCTTTATGAAATTCCAACAGCGGATTATGGAAGTATTTCTGTAACAGAGGGTGGGGTATGGAAATTTGTCTGCACCGCCGGACACAATATTGAGAAATTGAATAAACTGAATCTCAAGAGCCACATGATGGTACTCGTTCCTGAAGTGTCAGTTGTTGAAGACTGGAACAAAATAAATCAAGTTTCCATGAACCAAAACACATACGAGCAATTTTCCAGCGCTGTTAAACCCGTTAAGTCCTCGCTCGTTGCTCCCCTTAGAACAGACAAGGGCCAGATAGGAAATCTGGCTCTCGATATCGCCAAAGAAAGCAAAGAAATATTCTCGTCGAATGATATAGAAGTCATGCGGGCATTTGCTTCGTTGACCAGCGTCTTTTTAAAGCTCCACGAGTACGAAAGAACTAAGAAGGATATTTCCGAGCAAATCATATTCGCCATGGTCAGAATGATGGAGCTCTACGATAATTACACCAAAGGTCATTCCATGCGAGTTGCAAAGATAGCGTCAGAGATAGGAAGACTGATGAGTTTGTCTGAACATACCATTAAGAATTTGTACTGGACGGGCCTTGTCCACGACATTGGTAAGCTTCTCATTCCCAAGAGAATTCTCAATAAAAAAGACGCTTTGAGTGATGAAGAATATGAAATAGTTAAGAAGCACACGGTATGGGGTTATGAAGTCCTCAATTCTTCACCAATCCTTCAAGAAATAGCCGTGTACGTCCTTCATCATCATGAACATTGGGATGGAACTGGTTACCCAGATCATCTTGAGAATGATCGAATAGAACTCGTTTCAAGAATCATCTCCGTGGCGGACTCTTTCGAAGCGATGATAAGTGATCGAGCCTACAGAAAAGCGTTTTCTGTCGAATATGCGTTTTCTGAAATCGAGAGTTGCTCAGGCAGCCAGTTCGATTCGGCGGTTGTGCGTGTATTTGTGTATAATAAACACAGAATTCTCGAGAGGGGGAGCGAACGTGAATTGCGATAACGTTCAGAATCTTGTTAGATTCATCTCTACGTTTCATCGGTCGCGAGGGAGCTCTGAGTATCGCCAGTTACTGAACAGAATCCGTGAGACAATTTTCGCATGGGGAATAAATGAAAAAGATGTAAAGCTCCTTAAGTATAAAACAGGAGATATCAGTTATGGTAATTTCGATACCACATACGTTTGGGAGATGAGGAATGCTGAACTTTGGATTGATTCTCCAAGACGTTTTATTAATTCTTTTGATTTGTGCAGGACATCAGTCGTTTTTGGGAGCGGCCCCACTCAAGGCTGGGAGACATTAGAACTCGTCGATGAACACTTCGAAGGTGATTTTTCTGACAAAGCTGTTATTCTGAATATGGCTCCCGATAAGGCTTTCGATACTTATGTAAAACAAAAAGGGGCCAAGTGCTTGATTCTTTACCATATGAGAGCCCAAGATAAAAGCATCTGTCGGACTCCCGAGAAAATGCCAGATACAGTGAACTATTTGTCCTTTCCGTACACTGCTGAAAATGTCGGCTTCGGTGCCTGTGGTTTTTCGGTGAATTGGAACCAATACTTGTTTTTGAAAGAGATTGCAAACAAAGGATTTAAAGTGAGATTTTTTGTTGAAAGTGAGCTCGTCACGGGCGATCTTGATGTGCTTGAGCTTAGCATTCCAGGCTCGCGAAGCAACATGACAATTGGCATTATTGCTCACTTGTGTCATCCCAGTCCAGGTGCAAACGATAACGCCTCTGGTTCAGCACTGGCAATTGAGTTAGCCAGGTGCTTGGCAGAATCAAAGCCACCAGTGAATATCAAAGTGATACTGGTTCCAGAGTTTTTTGGAAGCATACCTTATGCCATGGAAAACCATTTGGACTATGTTATAAACCTCGATATGGTGGGGGAAGATCAGACAAAGACAGGGTCAACTCTTCTTTTGCAAAGAACTCCACCGATTCTTCCGACTTTCCTGGACGTTGCGCTCTGGAAGTCTCTGAAAGAAAACATTCCGAAAACTTCCGAAACACCCGCTCGTAGACTTTCTTCCATTCAGATGCGAGGAGGATCTGACCACGTGGTGTTTGCAAACTTTTCGGTTTCTTCACCTTATATAGGACAATGGCCAGATCGTTATTACCACACAAGTGATGATACTCCTGATAAATGCGATCCAGAGATGTACACCTGGATAGGCAACGCCATACTGCAGTCGATCTTTTATTTTGACAGCGCCTTCGAATCGATTGCCAAGCAAGCAATGTTCGAAGCAGAGCAATTCTTGACGCAGTTGAAAGATTCACCCGGAAGCGAAATTATAAGTGCCGTTATCAGAAATGCACATGGTGTGAAATGCCGCGTTCCTGAGCCCGCTAAGAAGATAACAGTCAACGCCGATGGACCTTTGGGTTACAAGTGGCTCAAAAAGAAGGATATTTCTGATAAGCCTCATATTTCTGACTTAGGTGAAAACATCTATCTCGCGGCAAGGTTTCTTAAAGATTTTGACAGCGTAATTACGTTTGTTTCTTCGTATCTCAAAACAGATGCTAAGGACGTTCAAGACGTTATGGAAACCCTTATAGAGCTCGGTTATTTGACTTCTTCCCCTCATTGAAATAAGGGGATTCCCGCTTCAACAATGGAGTACTCAACATATGGTAGATTATCTAAGAGTTTGTTTAGTATTTCAATTTCCATCTCAGCGGGCATAGGGTTAAGCCCTTAAGAGCAGTCCACTCTTACTCAAGAATATTGTATCATTTGGTTGAATTAGAAAATGATTGGTTTTCAATTCGTTCCATTCTGTATCTCCTTAATGAATTGAAGAGTTTTAGAATGGAGAAGATCTATAAATGGAACCACTTGCGTGCTAATCCGTCGTAAGCAGTGGAGTTGTTCCTATCATCGCCTTGAGTTCCGATGCAACCACTTTTCTTGTCGTTTTGTCGATAACAGCGGAAACCTTGCCATCTTCCATTACTATCACGCGTTCCCCATAGCTCTCAGCTATCGCCATGTCGTGGGTTATCATAAGTACTGTGGTGCCCAGCTCCTTGTTGATTCTCTTTGTTAGTTCCATTATCGTCTCTGTACTCTTAGGATCGAGCGCGGCTGTGGGCTCGTCCAGAAGTAAAAGCTTGGGATCAGATGAAACTGCCATCACAAGAGCAAGGGCCTGCTTTT
>QNAO01000187.1 GCA_003641785.1 Thermotogae bacterium | reverse complement strand
TATCCCTTTCCTCTAAGCTTCGAGGATTACCGTTTTCGTTGAAAGAGCGCCAAACAAATACGTATTTACCTGTATCAACAAGATATCTTCTAACCGCGTACTTGAAAGCTTTGTCTGTTGCATATATAGTTCCTCTATCATCTGGCAGCCGCCTTGGGTAGCCTGTAAAATCAGCGTTCCAGTTGCTGTTCTCACTTCTTAAAACAGCGATTCCGTAGCATCCGTTCGTGAAATTCTCCATTCAATATCTCCCCCTTATTCCTCATTTTGGATGTCCTCAGTTTCTCTTTTTTGATAAAAGATATTTTCGGAAAAATACCCAGCGTAGAAGTAGATTTTGTCTTCGTTACTGAACTTGAGTTTCTGGTTTTCCATGAAATATTTCAGTGCCTTACCAAAATAGTCGTTAAATCTTTTGTTGTTAAAGGATATCTTGTGCTTGTACTTTTCAAAAACATCAATAACTCTCCTCAACAGTGTTGAGGTGCTTGAAACATTGATAAACGGTTCCACAAGAGCGTGCGTTTTTTCGGACGCCTCAGACTGGCTCATAAGGTAGTACACTATCTGACCCAGAAGATAATAGAACTCGCAGCTATTCTCTATTCGCTCTAAAGAGCCAATCCTTTCTTCGATTCTGGATACATTGTCCATAATGCCACCTCCAAAGGCCTTATTTATGCATTCATAATGTTTGATACTCGTCTTTATATGGTTCATGACTTTTGAAAACTCACCTTGGTCTTTAACCGTGTACAGTTTCTTCAGCTTCATAGCGAGTGATTCAACAAATATTTGATTCATAAGTTGTTCATTCAGACAAGTGTACTTAGCGCGGTAGAAGAAATCAAAGAAAAGGGTTCTGTATTTGTATATCAATGTTTCGAGTTTTTTGTTTTTTTTATCTATGTCTTCGGTGAAAAAGTTTTTCCTGAGCTTAGATTCAAATAAAAAGCTGTTTACTTTCTTTAGAAGATCAAAGATCTCGTATTCACCAAATTTCATCCTGAAACCGGATACATAATCCAAAAAGACGATATTGCTGTTCTGGTATATGAGCAGATAAAAGTCCATGACTTCTTCGTTTAGATGATCATGTATGTTCTTGATGATCGTTTCAAAAGAAAGTTTCTCCAGATTTTGATTTAGCAGCTTTATTTCTTCTTCCCTTTCACGCTGGGTTATGAATATGGGAAACATTCTCAGTTTCAGCGGCTTCAGAAAGTAGCTCTCAAGTTCAAAAAGACTGTAACAGCAATCTCTACATAGAAGCGTATTCAAGTCTTCCTTTCTACCTTTGTGTGTTATGAACAATTTCTTTTCATTGAGATTGTTAAAAGCGCTGGGTAGGGAGAGGTCTTTGCACTCACCACAAACAGGACATTTACCTTGCTTAAAAAGGTTGGGATCGTCCTTTTTGAAGATTTTTCTTTTTGTGTAGTTAAGATAAAAGTCCTCGTAGATGCTGTAGTACTCTTCTGGCAGTTTAAAAACACACATAAGCCGTTCAGTGATTTTAGTATTTATCACAAAATCATAGATCAGCTTTGTAAGAGTGCTTCTATCTTTTTCATCCAACATCATCTTTTCTTTCAAAAATTCAGCGGTTGAGTCATCCAAGTACTTATTCAAATCGGTGTATTCCTTAGCATAGGTTGCTTCCAATTTCTTGTGAAATTTACTGGCCCATCTTTCAAGTTCCTCAGGCTCTCGTTTCTTTGGTTTTCCAGAGATTTCGAACATAAAGAAGTTGTATGAATTCACCCCGCGATTACCTTTGATACTTTTGTTACCTCTCAAATCATCTGGAAGCTTTCGGGTGAGCCTGTAAGCGCTCTTGAGGATTTCTCTAAAAGTCTCTTCTTCGTCTTCTATCTTTTTGATAGACAAAGATTGATCAAATGGCTCAACAATATCTTCAACCACAAAATAGGTATTTTCAATGTCACCCAGAGGTACTACCACATACGTGCAATTTCCTGAGGCTTTCTCAAGGACATGATCAAAGACATTTCTTTCTCTAAGAACTTTGGAAAAGCTTATGAGCTCTGCCAACATACTGTTCACCTCGTCTGTGCATTGTTGCTCTTAGATATATAAACTTCAGCTATACTCTCTAACAAGGTCGATGAAACCAAAGCCTTGAGAATTTCTGCTTCCAAGAGCAACATTGTAAGCGAAGTTCAGAAATTCAGGTTCGCCTTCTAACAAGTAGTTTCCAACCCATCCTTCGATCAAGAAGCGTTTCTTGCCAAAACCGTAATAAACGATCCTTTTGTTGTTAAAAGATGTGAATAATGGCTCGATATGCAGTTCATACGGACACCCTTCACCACGCAGTGCCTCCCACTTGTGTTGAAGATTTTTGTTTACAAGGGTTTTGAATTCTCTTTCAAATGGCGAGTAGTAGATCGTTTTCTTACCATTTAGCTCCACAGTACTGTGGACTTCAATTGGTGTCAGGGCTTTGATCTCTATTTTTCTGCTCTTTATGGAATCTTCGCTCACAAGAGTTACTGTTGTTAAGTACAGTTTGTTTCTGCCAAGCTCGAATTTTGTCCTGGCAAGGCTGTTTCTGAGAATGTCTTCCATAATCCAATCAATAGGTGAGGCAACATAGAAACTTATCTCTTTTCCAAAGTTGAATGTTTTCCTAACATTGTCATATTGAGCTCTTTCCAAGGGCGATGAAAAGCAGAAAAATTTGTAGACTCTATTTCCAAAATTTTCAAAGCCTTTCTCGTGAATGAACCTGCCTATGGAGCTACTAAAAAAGTTGTATACAAGAGCTTGAAGGTATTTATAGTAACCAGTTGGTAGAACAACATCTCTACCTGAAACAAACTCCAGCTTTATTCTCAATATTTATTCACCACCGTTTTAAGATTATCTTGTAGTAACTATATCTTATATTATTTGACATACAAAATTCAAGGGCTCACTTTGAGTAATGTTCAGCAATTGCTTGTTTCTTAACTTTGACAACTTTTTCAAAATCCAGTGTGTAAGGTCTCTGTGTTGTATCCACAATTGTTGCAAACAGTATGTCTGCCTCGGTGCCACCATCTGGAAGTGTCGTTATTAACTGCGGTTGTCCATCAAGTGGATTGCCGCCAGCGTAGCCGTAATAGCCATATAGGTCTCCGGAGCTTATGTTGTCATCGTGATCAAAGTCGCGCCAAACGTAAATCTCTACCTGTGATGAACTCACTGCTAACTCGTAATAACCGTTTTCATCAACTGTAGAAACAGAAGTTACAAAAGTTGTTTCAGGATCCACGCTGTAGACGACCATTGGCTCCCATCCATCAAGAACTGTTAACG
>QNAO01000186.1 GCA_003641785.1 Thermotogae bacterium | reverse complement strand
AAGTCACCACCGTCTTCCTCATTCTCTCTTTTGCTCTTTTGAAATCTCCCTGTGCAATTTTCTCGGAGAGCTCAGTGTAACTTGTCATGACAAAGATGCTCACAACTGTTGAAATGATTCCCAAAAGTGTGGTTGAATATTGCAAAGAAGAAACCCTACCCGCGGGCAATGTTGATACAAACATTTTATCAACCACGATGTTTATACTTGAAAGGCTGGTTGACAGCATGAAAGGAAAAGCGTACTTGAAAGTTTCAACTGTCTTTGGAAGAAAAAATTTTCCCCTGAAAGAGATAAATCTTCTTGCGTACTTGAAACAAAGAAAAACAACGAAGGCATTGCCCAGAATTGTTGCAAGAATGTAGGACGCCTCAGAAAAATACGGAGCGCCAAAATATATCACCGGAATGGCAATAACGTTAAAAATCGATTGTGCCACGCCGTATTGAAAGAAGTACCGTTCCGCTCTCAACAACGCTCCAAGCAGCGCTTGAGATCCATTGATGATCGGTAAAATTGAAAGATACTTGAGTTTTCTCGCGGCGTAGAGCAGGACCTCTTTTGAAAAACCCGGAGCGAAGAATCTGACAATTGCATCGGGGAAAGTGAAGAAAACAATTCCAATGAGTATGAAAATAAAAGAGTAGAGCCTTAACAGATCACCGGCGTAGTACTTTGCCTTCTCAGGATCCTTCATCTTCAATTCGTGATATATGGGGAAAAAAATAGCAATGACGCCACCTGTGGCGATTCCAATTACTGTGGCAACAGGAGTTAAGGCGATGAAAACCGCGTCAAGACGCCAAGAGGTGCCAAATAAACTGGCTGTGATGATTTCTCTGATAAATCCCAGAAACTTTGATATGAGCGTAAACACTGTTATGGCTATCGTGCCAGCCGCAACAGATCGAGCAATACCTGCGTTCCTCACTGAATCTTTGCTATTTCGAATCATAATCAGATTTTAGCACGACCACAGGACTCATCAGCGCGCTCAATGGCAAGGGGAACAGGTCTTTTTGCTTTGTTCAGGGGCGATGTAACATGCTATACTTCACTCAGTGAATAAATAACGAGGTGAGCGTATGAACATCAATGAGTTTTCTTTTCTAAATCCCTCACCAGACTTTAGAGAGATGAGTATCTTGAGAGCAGTAACAAAAAATCCAGCGATCTCTCAGCAAAGACTTTCGCAAATTTCCGGTGTTGTGCCGAGCATGATCAATCGGTACTTGAATGACTTCGAGAGCAAGGGGTATATCAAAAAGATCGGTGAAAACAGACGAAACATGAAATATATCCTCACAGAAACTGGAAAGTTCAGGCTTCAGTTCCTCACGATTTCCTATCTTCGGGAAATAGCCAAGCTCTATTCTCAATCGCGTGAAATCTTTGGAAAAGTTCTTGACAAACTCCTGCTTGAAGAGTACAAAAAGCCTCTTCTGTATGGAGCGGGGATTATAGGAAGCATCTTATTTGATATACTTCGGACCGAGGGCATTGAACCCATAGGTTATGTGGACGACTCGGAAACGAAGCAAGGCAATATGTTTCATGGTTTACACGTCTATTGCCCAGAGGAAGCAAAGAATCTTCAGTATGACGTTGTTATCGTGAGTTCCTTCAGGCACGCGGATAATATCGTGAAGAACGCGACACAAGCCGGACTGAAGAATATCATGATCTTTGCCATCTCAGAAACTGGTGAGGTGGAACTACAAAATGTAAAAGAGCTTTAAGCCACCAAAACACGCAAAGTGGGCTCTTGATAAGATTCAAGGAGGTGTTTTTTTTGAAAAACACTACAACTGGGCAAAACGTTGTTATAGAAAAGGGAGTTAGAATAGGCCAGAATTGTGTGATCGGACACAACGTTGTTATTCATTCAGGTGTTGTGATAGGAAATAATGTGACTGTTGGAGATAACACCGTACTTGGTAAGGTTCCGTACAAGTCAAAGATCAGTGCCACAACAATCGAAAAAACATTACCTCCATTAGTGATAGAGGACAACTGCGTTATCGGGGCTGGGTGCATTCTCTACATGGGCGCGCATTTGTGCTCAGATTGTTTTGTGGGGGATTTTGCCAGCATTCGCGAAGATGTCGAGATAGGCGAGAAAACGGCTGTGGGCAGAGGAGTGAGTATCGAAAATAAGTGCATAATTGGAAAAAGAGTAAAGATCGAAACTGAAGCCTACATTACCGCTTTTTCAACAATAGAGGATTACTGTTTTATCGCTCCAGAGGTGACTTTCTCAAACGATAATCTCCTTGGCCGCACTGAAGATAGGAAGAAGTATTTCAAGGGACCTACCTTGAAGAGAGGTGCAAGAATAGGAGCCAATGCTACAATTTTACCTGGTATCACCGTGGGCGAAGACGCCGTGGTTGGAGCGGGTAGCGTGGTTACCCATGATCTTGAGCCGCGAAAAGTATATGTTGGTGTTCCGGCACGATATCTGAGGGATGTTCCCGAAAAGGAGCTGCTGAAGAACCAGAGTTTCTACGTGGAATAGATTGTCTTCATCAACTACTGTTCGATCAACAGAGGTGATTAACGTGATTCTCTTCGGCACAGGCGGTATACGCGGAATTATGAAAAAGGGAGAGTTTGATGAGGAACTGGTAAAGAAAGCGGCGAGTGCGGTAGCTGATTGGATGAATGAAGACAACCTTCACACTCTCGTAATCGCCTATGATACTCGTCGAAACTCAATGAAATTCGCAAGGATTTGTGCAGAGACAGCCTCCAAGAAAGGGATCAGGACCTATGTCTTCTCTGACCCTGTGCCTACTCCGCTTCTTTCATTTGCGATTAGATACATGAACGCCGATGCGGGTATAGTGATAACGGCGAGCCACAATCCACCTGAGTATAACGGATTTAAAGTTTACACAAAAGACGGTGTGCAGGCAATTCCTGAATACACCCAGAGAATCGCTTCTCTTATGAACACAACGGTTCCTTCTGGTAATTCTTTCGGTGATATTTCACCGGTTCCCGATGAAGTTGAACAGGTGTACACGAGCAAGGTCGTACAACTGATCGAGCCTTTTGTTAATGGCACCAAGAAGATTGTTTACTCGCCTCTTCATGGAACAGGAGCTCGTTTTGTGAAAAAGGTCCTGGACTCTCTGAATATGAACGTGATAACTGTTGAAGAGCAATTTCATCCTGATGCCGCTTTTTCAACAGTTGAAACTCCAAATCCCGAAGATGAATCCGCCATGAAACTGGTTAAAGCGTACATGAAAAGATTTCAAGCAGATGCCGGTATAGCAACGGATCCAGATTGCGACAGAGTGGGCCTTGTCGTTGCAAAAGAAGACGCTCTT
>QNAO01000185.1 GCA_003641785.1 Thermotogae bacterium | reverse complement strand
CGGTGAGGTTCTGAACAGTGTATACGAATGTCTCATTGAATACGTTAAAGAAAGCGTCACAGAAATGGCTCCCAGACTGGCTACACAAGTGCCCTCTATTGAGAATGGTCTTATAAAAGACGGCGGAAAGACCATCATTTTCCCAATAAGAGAGGGTGTAAAGTTCCACAACGGTGCTGTTTTGACACCTGAAGACGTTGAATACAGCTTTGAAAGAGGTCTTCTCTTCGATCCATCCGGCGGACCCATGTGGATGCTCTGGGAAGCTATGTTCGGTGTATTTACACTGGAGGATTTCGTTGAAGAAGTTGTTGGCAAACCTTACACCGAACTCTTCGATGCCGATACGGGAGAACCTCTGCCGGAATACAAAGAAGCTCTCGTAAAAGTTTACACGGACTACATTGACCCGGCTATCGAAGTTGACGGCAACAACGTTGTGTTCCATTTGAAGAGACCTTTCGGACCATTCCTTTCCATAGTGTGTCACTACGGCTACTGGAGCTCGATACTCAACAAAGAATGGTCTATTGCACAGGGCTGCTGGGATGGAAAAGCCGACACCTGGTGGAAGTACCACGATCTGCCAAAGGAAAAGTCCCCACTCTATGCCACAGCTATGGGTACCGGTCCATTCAAAGTTGTTGAATGGGATAGGGCCCAGCAGAAAGTTATTCTGGAGAGATTTGACGACTACTGGGCAGGACCCCCAAAGCTCAAAAAGGTTATAATCTGGAATGTTGGTGAATGGTCTACGATGAAGTCAATGCTTGAAAAAGGCGATGCAGACATTGCAGCGGTTCCAACGCTTTATTTGAATCAAGTGGAGGGAATGGAAGGCGTTACAGTTACGAAAGGGTTCCCAAGGCTTGGAACGATGTCTTTGCACTTTAACTGGAATGTCAGAGAAGACAGTAAGTACATAGGTTCTGGAAAGCTCGATGGTAACGGTATACCACCAGACCTTTTCAGTGACGAGCACATGAGAAGGGCTTTTGCGCATCTGATTAACTACGATGCCGTCATCACAGATGTTGTAAAGGGTCTGGCAAGAAGAATACCTGCTGACTTGCCCAGCGGGCTCATTGGATACAATCCAAATCTGCCGATGTACGATTTCAGCATTGTCAAGGCAACCGAGGAATTCAAGAAAGCATGGAATGGTGAAGTCTGGAAAAAAGGCTTCAAGCTGGTGTTACTCTACAACACAGGAAACGAAGTCAGACGAACCGTTGCCGAGATGATGAAGACTTACGCTGAAATGATAAATCCCAAATTCAGAATTGAAGTCAGAGGTGAGCAGTGGCCAACGTATCTCACCTCTTACAAGCACGGGTATCTGCCTGTATTTTTAATAGGCTGGATAGCCGATTACCCTGATCCACACAACTTCATTCAGACCTACTACCACTCGCAGGGAACCTATGGGTACGCTCAGGGTGAAGGCTTCAAAGAATTTGTTTCAACACCCACTTCAGAACTCGGTGGTAAGAGCTGTAACCAGTTGATAGAAGAAGCTGCAACGGAACCAGATCCAGCGGTAAGGCAGAAACTTTACGAGCAGGTGCAGATGTTCGCTATCAAGCACGTTCTTGGTGTCCCAGTATATGAGTACCTCGGACTCAATGTCAGAAGAACATGGGTCAAAGGCTGGTACTACAATCCGATTAGATCTGGCGACTACTTCTACTCACTCTGGAAAGAAGAATAATTCATTTATCGATACCTATATTTTGGAAAGCCGGGGATATGCACCCCCCGGCTTTCTTTATTGACAGCCGTTTTTGTGTGTGTTAAAATCTGCAAGTGGTGCCCCTGTAGTTCAAAGGATAGAACAGCGGATTCCTAATCCGCAAATGGAGGTTCGATTCCTCCCAGGGGCACCAGAGGAAAGTGGGCCGTTAGCTCAACAGGTAGAGCACCTGACTCTTAATCAGGGGGTCGCAGGTTCGAGTCCTGCACGGCCCACCAGTGATTGGCAAAGAGGAAGCCCGACTTCCCACCTTGAGGCTATGAGCCAAAAAGGTATGGATATCGTATATTATGGAAGGCGGGCATTTGCCCGCAATTTTCATTTGAAGGAGGTAGAGAATATCGAGAGAGAACCTGTTTTAGTCAGGAACGAACAGATTCGATTTGCAAAGGTGCGTGTTATTGATCCAGAAGGCAAACAGCTTGGTATTATGCCCACGAGCGAAGCTCTCAATGTGGCTCGTCAGAAAGGGCTTGATCTTGTCTTAGTGTCGCCGAATGCCGATCCTCCTGTTGCACGAATAATGGATTTCGGTAAATACAAGTACCGAATCTCGAAAAGGCACAAAGAAGCCAAGAGAAGGCAGAAACAGCAGGAAATCAAGCAGATGAAGTTCAGGCTGAAGATAGACGAGCACGATTACCAAACGAAGGTAAGGCATATAAAACGTTTTTTGAACGATGGAAACAAAGTCAAGGTAACAATAATGTTCAGAGGACGTGAAATGGCATTCACGGATAAGGGGAAAGAGATTCTTCAGCGAATAGCCAATGATCTTGAGGATATGGCTGTTGTTGAAAAATCGCCTTTGCTTGAAGGCAGAGATATGTGGATGACATTGAAACCCAAGAGTGAATAAGGGAGGAAGTCCAATGGCGAAATGCAAAGTCAAAACCAAAAGAAGTGCAGCCAAGCGCTTCAGAGTGACAAAGAATGGCAAAGTCCTTTTTCACCACGCATACAAAAGGCGTAAGACAAGCAAGAAAAAGAGGTCCACTCTTAGAGCTTTAAGATTGAAAGGACAGCTTTCAAGTGGTGACAGAGAAAAAGCCTTGCGTTTGCTTGGAGTAAAATAGAGGAGGAAGTCGAAATGAGAATAAAGAGAGCAGTACATGCGAGAAAAAGAAAAAAGAAATTTCTCAAAGCCGCTAAAGGATATAGAGGAGCCATTTCAAGAAGGTATAAACTTGCAAAGCAGCACTACTACAGAGCTAAAAGATATGCCTATGTCGGAAGAAAACTCAGAAAGCGTGAGTTTAGGAAAATTTGGATCACAAGAATTAACATAGCAGCACGATCTCACGGATTGAAGTACAGCGAGTTCATGCACGGATTGAAACTCGCAGGTGTTTCCCTAAACAGAAAGATGCTTTCAGAACTTGCCGTTGATGATCAAACAGCTTTCAAAGCGTATGTTGAACTTGCTAAGCAACAATTGAACAAAGAGAGATCTTAAAAGAAAACCCACAACGAAGGTGTGGGGTTTCTTTGTGTGATATAATTGCAGTGATAAGTGAATTATTTAACATGATTACACAGTGTTTGAGGAGGGTTGTGGATGTCCAATATCAAAGTCACTATTAATGGTAGGGAATACACTGTTCCATCAGAAAT
>QNAO01000184.1 GCA_003641785.1 Thermotogae bacterium | reverse complement strand
TGGTCAAAGATATGAAATTCACTTCAATGGATAACAGAGGTTCGTTTGTGAGCAGAGAGGAAGTGATGTGGAAATGATTCTACTCAACTGCACTGTTTATGACTACGAAAATTTCATCGACAAGGCCTACTTGGTGATAGAAAGTGGAAAGATATCGCAGGTGGGCAGAATGGAAGATCTGAGGGACTCACTGAAAGACAAACACGACGTTATCGATATGAAAAACAGATTCGTTATGCCAGGTTTTGTGAACTGCCATACTCATGTTTATTCCACATTTGCTCGCGGAATACCGCTGAAAGTTGCCCCGGAGGATTTCAGAGATATTTTGGAAAAGGTGTGGTGGAAGCTCGACTCAGCTTTAGATCTCGAAGCCGTGTATTACAGCGGCTTAGTTGCGGGGATAGAGTGCATTAAGAACGGTGTTACAACGCTTTTTGACCATCATGCGGGAACGGCCATTTCGGGAAGCCTCGAGACACTTCGTAAGTCTTTGTGTGATATTTTGGGATTGAGAGCTGTGCTTTGCTTCGAAACAAGTGATCGTTTTGATGTTTCAGCTTGCCTTGATGAAAACCTTTCTTTTATGAGCAAGCAAAATGCCAAGAGTCTGGGTTTATTTGGACTTCACGCTTCATTCACGCTTTCTGAGAATACACTTTCAAGGGTTTCCGAGGTTCTTGAGGATCGTCCCATTCACATTCATGTAGCTGAGGCGCCAATGGACGAAAAAGCCAGTGTTGAAAAATATGGGATGAGAATCTTAGAAAGATTGAAGAAGCACAATCTTTTGAATGAGAATTCTATTCTTGCGCACTGTGTACATATAGATGAGCTCGAAGCTGATATCATTTCCGAATCTGGCGCGTTTGTTGCAGTGAATCCAACTTCGAACATGAACAACGGTGTTGGTCTGCCAAACACAAAACTTTTACGCAGGCACAGTGTCAGTTTCGTTGTGGGCACAGATGGGTTGGGATTCAACTTAACGCGCGATTTGCTGAATTTATTTTTCACTCAAAGGCTTCTCCTGGGTCAGGGTTCATTTGATCTTGAAGATCTAAGGCGGGCTATTTTGTATTCTTACAGTCTTGCAAGTACCCTGTTTGAGAAGAACATCGGACGGATAATGCCCGGGTACGTTGCTGATCTGATAACTTTTGATTACGCGACTCCAACGCCGTTGAATAAGGAGAATATCTTTGCCCATATATTCTTCGGAGTATGGGATCGTGTTGAGCTAAAAGATGTTATGGTTGGCGGTGAATTTCTGATGCGTGATGGAAATCTCCGTGTTGATCAGGACGAGATTTTTTCCAGATCTCGGAAAGTGTGTCAGAAGGTATGGAGGAGGATGGGGTTATGACATTGAAAACAGTGGTTGGTGGTCTAACATTGAGAAATCCTGTGATGCCAGCTTCCGGTCCTATTGTCGGCGATCTTGAAAAGTTACATCTTCTTCAGAAAGAAGGCGTGGGGGCACTTGTAACGAAAACTATATCCAGCAAGAAAGCCAACGTTCCGCGGCCCTGCATAATTGCCGGAAAAAACTTTCTTCTCAACTCTGAACTCTGGTCTGAATTCAGTGTCGATTACTGGTTAGAGCAGGTTTTTCCACAGCTTAGAGAAGAGCTCATTGTCCCTCTGATAATAAGCGTTGGATACACTCCTAAGGATATGGAACTCCTGATTCCTAAGCTGGAAGCATTTGCAGATGCATTTGAGATTTCCACTCACTACACTGGGGACGATCCCAGTTTTGTTTCAGAGATTCTGAAAACAGTTAGAAAACACACATCTAAACCGGTTTTTCTGAAAATGAGCCCGCACATGCGTGATCCGATAGGTTTCGCTTTACTTGCGAGAGATCACGGTGCAAATGGGCTTGTCGTATCTAACTCGGTTGGACCTGCACTTGCTGTGAATCTCGAGGAGCGAAGAATTGTTTTGGGAAACAAGGAAGGTTTCAGTTGGCTATCAGGCCCTGCTATGAAACCGCTTTCCCTGGCTTTGGTCTACAAAATAAGTAGCTCTGTTGAAGATCTTGACATCATAGGTGTTGGGGGAATAAAGAACTGCCGTGATGTTTTGGAGTATCTTCTGGCAGGAGCCAAAGCGGTTCAAGTGCTTTCGAGTTCATTGATTCACGGTAGGCATATATTTAGTAGAATTATCAATGATTTACCCGATGTCTTAAAAAGCAACGGTTTTGCAAGTGTGGAAGAGGTGCTTAAAACAAAGCTGGAGTGGAGCATTTCCTATACAAAAAGTGTTCCAACTGTAGATGAAACAAAGTGTACCCTTTGTGGAACTTGTGAGAGAGTGTGCCCATACTTGGCTGTGAAGGTTACATCGAAAGTAAGCATAAATGAAGATAAGTGTTTTGGCTGTGGTTTGTGTCAAAGCAAATGTCCAACTAAAGCGATAGGTGGGGTGCTGTGATGTTCTATTTGCGGTGTATAACCTGTGGCTCGGAATATGAAGAGGGTGATGTTGAGTACACTTGTCCTCGATGTGGGATGAGGATGGGAACGTTGGAAGTCCTCTACGATTACGACAGAATAAAGGTTAGCAGGGAGGATTTTTCGCCTTGCGCTGATATGTGGCAATTCAGAAAGATTCTTCCTTTCAAACGCGAGGTTTGCAGAACTCATTTGAGAGTGGGATCGACACCGCTGTATTCTTTTCCCAATATAGCTAAGAAATTTGGATTGTCAAATCTTCTGGTGAAATATGATGGTTCAAACCCCACAGGTTCCTACAAAGATAGGGCAAGCGCCGTGGCTATAGCAAAAGCTGTGGAGTACGGTTACAAGGATATCTATTGTGCATCCACAGGAAATGCTGCGAGTTCGCTGGCGGGCTTAGCAGCTTCTTCGCAGCTTAAAGCTCACATATTTGTGCCCGCTTCATCACCACGAGCGAAGATATCGCAGATAGTCGTTTATGGTGCGGATCTAATCGCCATAGATGGTACGTATGACGAGGCATTCGACATATCACTAAAAGTTGGTAGCATAAAAGGTTGGTTCAGCAGAAATTCTGCGATAAATCCCTATCTTCTCGAGGGTAAAAAGACAGGGGCGCTTGAAATTATCGTTCAAAACAATTGGAACGTGCCGGACACCGTGATCGTTCCGGTGGGTGATGGGACAGTCATAAGCTCTATCTACAAAGGATTTTACGATTTCAAAGAGCTCGGGCTGATAAACAAAATTCCCCGATTGATAGGAGTGCAAGCTACAGGAGCTGATCGTGTAGTTCGGGCCTTTGAAAATGGATCTCCATACCAACCGGATGATGGAAACGCCCACAGTGTTGCTGATAGCATAAGTGTTGGAAAGCCGCGAGATGTTGTTAAAGCCTGCAAGTATGTGAAAAACAGTTG
>QNAO01000183.1 GCA_003641785.1 Thermotogae bacterium | reverse complement strand
GCCATACTCATGATAACTGTAGGCCCCATCTGTGGCATAACTAACCATCATATCAGCTTCGCCGAGTTCGAGCAGATTGAATGCTTCATCCCACCCTGGCGTTACGGTGAGAATACTATCCTTGAGATGGGACCAATAGTTTAAGAAGTTCTCTTCACCGTAAACTCCTATAGTCCACAGTAGAAAAGCAAGACCGGTGCTGGAAGTTCTCGGATCTTCCACTACAAGGCTTCTCTTCCATCTGCTGTTGAGGAGTTCTTCAAAGGAAGTCGGTGGCTCATCAATTAATTCCGTGTTATAGACAATGGCTATTGCACCGTAGTCGTAGGGTGTTCCGAAACCAGAAGGATCCTTCAGGGACTCGAGAACAATGTTTGATAACTTTGGAGACAGGTATTTCTCCAAAACCTGTTCGCTCACCGCTTTCTTCAAAAGGGCTTGATCCAGACCTACAATTACATCTGCCCTTGGTGATTCCTTTTCCAGAATGATTCTGGAAAGAACGGATCCTGCATCGCCAAAGGATAGAACTTTCACTTTGACGTCGTACATCTTCTCAAAGATAGGTATAGTTTTAACCGCTATGGTCGACGCAAAGCTGTCGTAAGTGTACACAACTAAGTCTTCTGCGAGAAACAGGACTCCTGCCAACAGTATAAGCACCAGAAGAGCGAGTTTTCTCACTTTAATCCCTCCTTCTTAGTAAAGACAAATCCCGCCAGCCGGCGGGATCAATTGCGTTCCGCTCCCTACGCCGGCATTACCCGGATCAGGTTCTCAGGGTCAAGGGTATCCACCCTCATCTCAGCCCCGGAGTAGGGGCTCCCCTGCGGACTTGTTTTTCCATTCTATTATACACCACAAGCTTGTTAAATCACCAAATTTGCTTTCAGATTGCTATTTCTGTAAAATAATATTCAGTGCGAACTAATTTTGGGAGGGATAACGGTGGAAATGCTCTTCAAAGGAGGAACAATTTTTCCCATAACTAAGAAACCTTTCAAAGGAGATCTCTTGGTAAAAGACGGTAAGATTCACAGAATGGCTAAGAGCATCAAAAAGACGGAAAACTGCGAAGTAGTGGATGTTTCTGGTAAGTACTTATTCCCAGGTTTCATAGATGCCCATTGCCACATCGGATTGTATCCCGATGGGCTTGGAGGCACGGAATCTGAAGGTAATGAAATGACAGAACCAATAACAGCCGATCTCATGGCACTCGATGCTTTCTATCCGGACGACACTGCTATTGGTAAAGCAATTTCAGGAGGCGTCACAACGGCTTTTGTCGTCATGGGAAGCGCTAACCCCGTAGGAGGACAGGGATTCATAGTGAAGTTTAACGCAACAACTGCAGACAAGATGAGTCTTGTCAATCCAGCTGGCGTTAAGATGGCAATGGGAGAAAACCCCAAACGTGTTTATGGTGAAAAACACAAGCTTCCCTCAACGAGAATGGGAACAGCGTCGGCCATAAGGAATTTTCTGCTAAAATCGCAAAATTACATGAAAAAGAAACAACAAGTGATCTCTGAGGGTAAAGAGTTTGCAGAAATAGATCCCAAATACGAAGTGGGAGAAAAACTTCTAAAACGGGAACTACCTGCAAGAATTCACGCGCACAGATCGGATGATATTCTCACGGCAATAAGGATAGCCGAAGAATTCAATTTGAAATTCGTTATTGAACACGGAACAGAAGCATACAAAATAGCTGACGTGCTCGCTGAGAAGAAAGTCCCGGTTGTGGCAGGACCACTCATGACCTTCAGCACGAAATTGGAACTAAGAGATATGACTATGGAAGCTCTACGCATACTACCTGAGAAAGGTGTTCTTGTTGCGCTGATGTGTGATCATCCAGTGATTCCCCTTCAATACGCTTCTGTCCAAGCAGCGGCGGCGATGAGGTTTGGTGCGAAAGAAGAAGAACTTTTGAAAATGCTCACTATTAACCCGGCGAAAATACTTAATCTTGACAACAGAATCGGATCAGTTGAACCCGGAAAAGATGCTGATCTTGTAATCTGGTCAGGACACCCATTCGACATGAAAGCTGTGGTGGAACAAGTTTTCATTGATGGTGAGAGAATCTACCATCTGACATGACTATCGTTTCAAAGATTCATACCTCAGCAGTTAAAAACAGTTATGTACTCAGGAGCCCGCGTAAGGGCTCCTGGCAGTTTCATGGTATAGTCATTTGACCCAAGATATCTGATATGAAGAATCGTCAGCTCGGAAGGTATTACCAAAAAGGAGTGATTCGCGTGGCAGTTGTTGAAATAAACAATCTGAAGAAATTCTACGGTACTTTAGAAGCGGTCAGGGGAATAAGTTTTGCGATTCAAAAAGGAGGAATATTTGGGCTTATTGGTCCAAATGGTGCTGGGAAAACAACAACATTAAGGGTAATATCTACCCTTCTGAAACCCACTTCTGGAGATGTAAAAGTCTTTGGCTACAATGTCGTCACTGAGCCCGAGAAGATAAGAAGACTCATAAGCTATCTACCCGAAGACGCAGGAGCGTATAAGAACTTGACGGGAATGGGCTTTCTCACCTTCATAGGCAGATTCTTTGCAAACGGTGAGGAGTTGACAAAAATGGTCAATAAAGGCGTTGAAATAGCGAATCTTGGTGACAGAATAAAAGACAAGATAAGCTCCTACAGCAAAGGCATGATGAGAAGGCTCTTAGTGGCAAGAGCACTTATGACGGGACCAAGGCTGGCAATTCTCGACGAACCAACATCTGGTTTAGACGTGTTGAATGCCCAGGAAGTCAGAAAGATCATAAAGGATTCGGTGAAATCAGGAGTTACGGTACTGCTTTCGTCTCACAACATGTTAGAAGTGGAGTTTCTATGCGACAAGATTGCGCTTATAAACAACGGAGTGATAGTGGAATCAGGTACACCAAGTGAACTCATGAAAAAATACAATTCCCAGAACATAGAAGAAGTGTTTACAGAGGTGATAAAATGTTCCTGAACCTTTTGAAGAAAGAACTTAAAGAAATACTGACCATTTCAAGCATTGTACTGATAGCAGCTATGTCTCTTATGTATGCGCTAATAGGGCAGAGTATTGGAAATATTGAAGAAGAAATTACCAAGAAACCATCGATAGGAATCGTGAACCTTGATAGCGGTAGATTTGGGCTTCTGGTTACGGATATACTGAAACAGGTATCTACTGTTCTATACACGGGCACCAACATCGATGAGGGTATCAAGGCTGTTGCAGAGAGCGGAACCGCGCTTTTGACCATTCCAGAAGACTTTACCGAAAAGATGAGCAACGGTGTTCAAACCGATATAGAAGTCTATTGGATGTTGAAAGGCTTGGGGATCATGGACTCAGTCTCGTCGGGAGTCATACAGAATCTCATATACTAT
>QNAO01000182.1 GCA_003641785.1 Thermotogae bacterium | reverse complement strand
GAAAACGAAAGTTTATGCACCTTACCACAGACATAGCATTCTTGTCTTGTAGGTTCAAACCTGTCTAAAAGAACAGGCGTCTCAAGGCTGTTTTTCAACCTCGATTTCAATCCATCTATCGCTTATGACTTGTACTTTGCTCTTCATCTGTTTACCACTCATGCTATATTATATACTTGAATGCGCGACTTTAATTGGATGGACAACTAAAACCGCCTTCCATCCCATCTTCTGAAGGGGATGGGCCTTCTCGGCGGCTTCTGTAACTGTCAATTGCTTTTCTCAAGGTATCAACCGCAAGGTTGCTGCAGTGATACTTCACTTTCGGTAATCCTCCCAGTTTCTCCACAATATCTTTCCAGTTAAGATTTCGAGCTTCACTGAGTGTAAGTCCTTTGACAACCTCTGTCATCATGGAAGCTGTTGCTATGTTCGCCGCGCATCCATAAGATTCAAATTTTATATCCACAATCCTGTCTTTATCAACCTTCAGATAGACTGTCATCATATCACCGCACGCGATACTGCCTTCGGTGGCCTCAGCATCTGGATTTTCAATCCTGCCAAGATTTCTGGGATTCTTGAAGTGATCCAGCACCAGTTGAGTGTACTTCAACATCTCATCATCTCCCCGAATTCTTCGGACTCAGTGGACTGATATTTCTAAGCCATTTCACAACACCTTTGAGTTTGTCCACGGTGTAGTCGATTTCTTCCTTCGTTGTGAATCTACTGAAGGTGAACCTTATCGAGCCGTGAGCGCGCTCATGATCCCCACCTATAGCCAGAATGGCGTAGTTCGGTTTCAATTGCTCAGATGCGCAAGCAGATCCGGTAGCTACTTCGACACCTTCAAGGCTCAAAGCGAGGCTTATCGCCTCACCTTCTATGAAAGAAAAACTCATATTCACATTGTACGGGCTTCTTTTATCATCTCTTGGTCCATTCAAAAGAACATCGTCTATTTCTGATTCAACCCTTTCTATGAAATAACGTTGGAGTTCTCTAAGCTTTGAAAAATTATCCTTCACATCTTTAAGAGATATCTCCGCGGCTTTTTTCATTCCCATGATTCCTGGAACGTTTTCCCCACCGGGCCTTCTTCTATCAAAAGATTCTGCCCCATACATGATCGGTTCTATCTTTGTTCCTTTTCTGATATACAGGAATCCTACACCTTTTGGACCGTGAAATTTATGCCCACTAACACTGACGAGATCCAAGCCCAGCTCTTCGACATCCAGAGGCATTTTGGCGTACATTTCTGCCGCGTCCGTGTGAAAGTAAATCTTATGATTTTGGCGCTTCAGTATCTCGGAAATTTCCTTCAATGGCATTAGAGATCCAACAAAATGTCCAACTGATATCACGCTGACAAGAATTGTGGACGCTTTCAGAGATTTTTCAAAGACGTTCAGATCCAAAATTCCCTGTTCGTTAACCGGGACAATTGTTACATCGAACCCCTCTTTCTCAAGCCTCTTTACTATGCTCATAACTGAACCGTGTTCCAAAGCGGAAATGGCTATGTGATTTCCATGCCTCTGATTTGCTCTTGCAACACCGAGCAGAGCGAGGTTATTCGATTCAGTTGCTCCGGAAGTAAAGACTATTTCGTTGGAACTCGATGCATTAATGGAGCGCGCAAAAAACGATCGCGCCCCCTCCAAATCTTCATGAACCGCCTGCGCTGTTTCATACAGACCATCAGGCCTTGAATATTTATCAGTTAAATATTTTTTCATTTCTTCAACAACTTCATCAATCACCGCAGTAGTTCTGCAGTTATCAAGGAATACTCTCAACCCTTTCACCTCTAATCTTATAGTCGATCCACTACTTTAGAGATGATGTTAGCCATCTTTTCACCGGCTTTTTCAGCATTCTCGAGCACCTCTTGAGCCGTCAGAGGCTTCAAATCATCAGCTACCGCTCTGTCAGAAATCGCTGAGATTCCCAGTACTCTTATCCCACCATGTCTTGCAACTATCACTTCGGGCACGGTCGACATACCAACTGCATCGGCACCAAACCATCGGAGCATTTTGAGTTCAGCAGGCGTCTCAAAATTCGGCCCTGCCACTGCGACATAGACTCCCTCATGCACAGGTATTCCCTCTTCCTTTGCAACCTGCAAAGCCAGTTCTCTAAGCTGAATATCATACGGTTCGCTCATATCGGGAAATCTCGGACCCCATTCTTCCACATTTGGACCACGCAGGGGGTTATCACCCATGCAGTTGATGTGGTCCGTGATTATCATTGGGCGCGCCACCTCGAAGGTAGGATTCAGACCGCCAGCGGCATTTGTCACAATCAAGACTTCTACCTCCAGGAGCTGCATGACTCTGACGGGAAATGTGACCTGCTGCATCGTGTATCCTTCGTAAAAATGGAACCGTCCGTTCATAAGCATTGTATTTTTTCCATTGAGTTTACCGAAAATCAACTCACCCTTGTGCCCAGGAGCGGTAGAAACAGGGAATGACGGTATCTCGCTGTAGGGAATTGTCACCGGATCTTGCAATGAATGTGCTATCCCTGACAAACCTGAACCAAGAACGATCGCAACTCTCGGCTTGAATTCGATTCTTTCACTCAAGAACTCAGCGGCTGTTTCAACGGATTCCTTGTAATCTTTTACATCCATTCAGTTCACCTCCAGCTATCCATTCTCACCACATAGAATTTTACCAGAGAGTAACGAAATTGCGAAAGAGCAAGAACTTCTATTTATGTCAACACTCAGAACCAGGAGAAGTGAGGTATAATATTAGCCAAGTGTTGATAATTGTTTGAAAATTCTCACATACCGCATTTATCGGTTTTAAGACTATGATCACTGAAGATAATTAGCGTGTAAATGTTCCCAGAATTGACCGAAAAAGGGTGTGAGAAACGGAATTGAGAAATAAATGTGCTGTGAAGAATTTGATTCACACAAAGGGAGGTATACCTATGACGAAACGAATGCAGGTGTATAAATGTGAGGTATGTGGAAACATCGTTGAAGTGCTACATGAAGGCAAAGGGACTTTAGTTTGCTGCGGGCAAGAAATGAAGCTTTTTGAGGAACAAACATCAGATACTTCTAAGGAAAAACACGTGCCATATGTGGAAAGAACTGAAGGTAAGTACATAGTTAGAATCGGAGAAAACGCCCTTCATCCCATGGAAGAAAAACATTACATCGAATGGGTGGAACTCATTGTCGATGACAACGTACACAGAAGGTATCTAAACCCTGGTGATGAACCAGAAGCGGTATTTGAAATTCCCGAAGGTAGGAAAGTAACAGCAAGGGAGTACTGCAACATACATGGACTTTGGGTAAACAGGAGGTGAGGTAGTGAAGAGCTTGAAGGGCACGAGAACTGAGAAAAACCTCTTGACAGCTTTTTCAGGCGAAT
>QNAO01000181.1 GCA_003641785.1 Thermotogae bacterium | reverse complement strand
GCTGTTCCCATTCCTCCGCCAACACAAAGACTCGCTAAACCCCATTCGAGTTGTCTTTTCTTCATCTCATAGAGAAGAGTTACCACTATTCTGTTACCGCTCGCACCAATTGGGTGTCCAAGAGCAATAGCTCCACCATTAACATTCACGCGTTCACTCAACCATTCCTCCGTAACCCCATGTTCTGATTGAAGATCTCTCAGAACAGCAATGCTCTGGGCAGCAAACGCTTCATTCAGCTCTATCAACTCAATATCAGTGAGCTTCATGCCAGCTCTTTTTAGAACTTTAGAAATTGCGCCAACAGGACCAATTCCCATGATGCTCGGATCAACACCATGTTGAGCAAATGCAACGACTTCAGCAAGAGGCTTCAACCCGAGTTCGTCAGCTTTGTCCTGCGATACAAGAACAGTTGCAGATGCCCCATCATTAATGCCAGATGCATTACCAGCCGTAACGGTACCGTCTTTCTTGAAAGCAGGCCTTAGCTTTTTAAGAACTTCCAGAGTCGTGTTTGGGCGTGGGTGCTCATCCGTATCGAACACAATGTCTCCTTTCCTACTCTTGATAACGTAAGGAACTATCTCATCTTTAAATCTGCCGCTTTCAATAGCTTTCTTCGCTTTCATTTGACTGTTATAGGCGAACTCATCCTGTTCTTCGCGGGAAATTCCATACTTTTCGACGAGATTTTCAGCCGTTATGCCCATGTGGTACATGTTGAAAACGTCTGTCAAACCATCAAATACCGTGTGATCAATTATCTCACCATTTCCAAGACGATATCCAAATCTCGCCTTAGGCAATAGGTATGGTGCTGTGGACATGCTTTCCATCCCCCCGGCCAGGACAATATCGGCCTCTTCTGACATAATATCCACAGCCCCTATCATAAGGGCTTTCATACCTGAAGCGCATAACATGTTGACGCTGTAACCGGGTTTCTCAACAGGGACACCTGAGTAAACACTCACTTGTCGACCGGGTCCCATTCCTTGGCCAGCACTAAGAATGTTTCCGATTATCGTTTCATCAACCTTTTCAGGCTCGACTTTTGCTTGTTCAAGAGCGGCTTTGGCCGCCGCAACGCCGAGCTGAACTGCTGGAACATTTTTCAGTGTCCCACCAAGTGTACCAATGGCAGTTCTTTTTGCACCGACAATGTAAACCTTTCGCAACTCAAACACCTCCTCGTTTATGAATTACAGGATCACTATTAGCAGACTCACCACAATAAATGTCCAAATCAAAGCCATCATACAGTATCCCATGATATCTCAGATATCGAGCTTTGCAACCGAGAGAAGTGGTAGCGCCCAGAACGGTTGGATCATATTTGTCTAGGCATCACCCCATGCAACGCCCATCACAACCTTTGGGACTTCGGTTCCAAGCTTCTGAGCCGCATCAACCATTATCGGACCCTGAACTGCCCACTGGCCACCACCAGACGGTACAAAAAGATTTACAAGACCAGCGCTCAGAAAGCTCCACACAGGAAGAGTTGTTGCAGAAGCAAAAGAGACAAACCAGTTAGAAATTGTAACAGCCAATCCTGACTTCAACATCATACCCATGATGCCAGCGTAAAATGGAAACTGAACAACGATACCCCAGACAGTTTTACCAGCCTCCTTTGCAGCATCTATGAAATTGCGCGGAGTAACGTGAAGAAGAAGTCCAAGCATCAAGAAAATGAAGCTCAAAATGTTCAAGTTGAGCGAACCTTTTGTCACAAAAAAGTAATAGAAAATGTACACAATGCCAATCAGAGAAATAATAATAGACAAAACCGGGCTGTTTTCAAGTCTCTCAGCAGGAGTCATCTTTGATTTTGGCTTTAGTTCTTGTTTTTTGTCTTCAGGAAACATCTCAGGATCAGCTTCGATTACATTCTCTTTTCTTTTGGGATGCATGCCAGCCATTATGAACGGCAGTGTTACGAGTATAACGATAACGGCGAGTATTGAAAAAGGAGCGAAAAGCGTGCTTGATATGGAAACGATTCCTATTTCAGATTCAAGAAAATGCCCCTTAGTAGCAACTAAGAGCGGGGCAGATCTCGAAAGGCCGGCGTGCCAAACCACAAATCCCGAATAAGCTGATACCACAAGAAGCGGGTAATGAAGTCCCTTTCCTTTCATGTTCTTCGCTATCTTAACAGCCAAGAGGGATGTCGCAATCAAACCAAATCCCCAATTAAGCCAGCAAGTTGTTACCTTGACCCCCTCCCCACATTAAAATGCAAGGATTCCTGCTTCTACAATGGTAAGTTTGATGTATGGAAGATCCTTGAAAAGTGCTCGGTCAATGCCATCTCCACAGGCGTAATTTTGGCTTATCTATCTTCGTATATTCACGTTGCTTTAGCTTGAACTTCCTAGTCTGTATATTCTGCCAAGATTCAGTGAATTTGCTTCTGTTGATATAGCAAGTTATAAGCGCATAGTACCCAAGCAAACATTCTGTCTAAGGTAGCCTTCCTGGACTTTGAAAGAAATTGAATTTTTAGTTCGTATGCGAGAGGTATTTGACTTTAACGTTTTAATTTCGTTATTCCTTTTTTGATTCTAAACGTTTATCGCTTATATACAAAACCTCACAAATATTTTAACATGCAGAAAGATTTTAAGTCGCCATTTGTATACCCACGTTGTGTCGCATTTAAAACTCAATACTTGACGCACATGAGTTATGTGGCGGCGATGTCTCACTTTTCCATACTTCTTTCGGCTATATTCGCTACTGTTTCCGTTGTTCGCTTTGCTTTTCAAGAAAGGAAAAGTGGCGATACCACTGCTGTTTGTTATTCTCTTCATCATCCCTGTTAGTGTTTTCCGAGCTTCCAATGGCAGGATATTTCAGTGGTTTCCTTTCAATGGAAGCTTCGTGTCAGGCTGGTTCGAAAATGAAACAGTTCTTCCAGCAACCAAACAAATTAGCAGTGTTGAGAAACTCGTAGTTAAGCTCAGAGGAGGCACAATTTCGGAGTTCAACAAGGTATGGTCGATGATGTATAAGAGCTGGAACGACAGCAGATTCAAAGATCTCGTGCTTCACTTCAGACTACCTATGGACAAAGGGGTTTCGGAGTACTCTATTGGCATGAAGACGCTCCTTTTCCTTATTTTGACGGTATCCACAGATTCCAAGATATTAATACTTGACGAACTCACCCAGCATCTTGTTCCAGTTTGGAAAGATGATGCTCTTAGTATCATAAGATCGTACGCACAGCGTGGAAACACAATTATTCTTTCCACTCACCAGGTTGAAGAAGCCGAATTAATGGCAACACGTTTCGCGATAATCAGATCTGGCAGGGTGCTTTATTCCGACGAACTGGACGCAGCAAAGGAAAACCACAGAGTGGTGAGGGTTGAAGAAATGGAAGAAGAACTGGAACAAATCACGGTTATGAACAATGAT
>QNAO01000180.1 GCA_003641785.1 Thermotogae bacterium | reverse complement strand
CTCGCCAGCTTGATAAGCCGTCGCGTGAATATAGCTGACTTCTTTAAGTTTTAATGCTCCCTCCAAAGCTGTAGGATAGCTATACCCTCTTCCGATATACATGAAATGAATAAATTTCTTGTAAAAATGCGCTCTTTCCTTTATCAAATCTGCTGACCTGAGCACGTTTTCAATGACTTCAGGAGATCTCAGAAGCCAATCGAGCAGTTCACGATGACCTTCTCTTGATTTCATGGAGAATTCAATCACTTTCAAGCCAATAAGATACAGAACAGCCAACTCGTTCACATAGCTCTTCGTGGCAGCCACACCAATTTCCGGCCCGGCGTTCATGTAAATAACGGCATCTGACTCTCGTGACAAAGTGGAGCCGACAACGTTGACAAGAGATATAACCGTTCCACCATGTTTCTTAGCTAATCTGACTGACTCCAGTGTATCTGCAGTCTCACCTGATTGAGATATGGCAATAACAATGGATCCGTTCCTCACATGCGGATGCTTATATCTAAATTCAGAGGAAACATCTACCAAAACATCGATATCGCTTCTACTCTCGACAAAATATTTAAAGACTAAGGCGGCATAAAAACTCGTGCCACAAGCTATAACATGGATTTTGGTAGTATTTTCAAGTGTCTTCTGGATACTTCGAAGTTCAGGTAAGCAGATTTCTCCACCTTTCATTCTACCGGCTAAAGCGGATACCAAACTTGAGGGTTCCTCGTGTATCTCCTTCAACATGAAGTGATCGAAGCCAGATTTCTCGGCGTCTTTTTCTGTCCAGTCGATGTGCACTACTCGCGGTTCAACTCTCTTGCCAGAGATGGATACGATCTCAATATCACTGGAAGTCAACGCAGCTATTTCCCCTTCATTCAAAAAAATCACATCTCTCGTAAACTTCAACATTGGCGTAACATCAGAAGCAGCGAGCGCTATTTGCTTATTTCTCGCTAGAGCAAGTGGACTACCCTTTCGAGCAGCTATCAACAAATTAGGAAAATCGGCATGCATCACGGCTATTGCAAACGTTCCCTGAAGACGACTAACAGCTTTTCTAACAGCTTCTAAAAGATCCCCTTGAAAGTACTCTTCTATCAGGTGAGGAATGACCTCAGTATCCGTGTCTGAAACGAACTTGTGTCCCACTTCTGAAAGTCTTGTGCGCAGATCTCGGAAGTTTTCGACTATACCATTGTGAACAACGAATATCTTCTGGAAACAGTCACTATGGGGATGAGCGTTAACATCATTTGGAACACCATGAGTTGCCCACCGTGTGTGCGCTATTCCAACACAAATAGGTTGCATCAGGCATCCCTTTAATTCCTTTTCAAGATCACCGACACGTCCTTTGACTTTAACAACATTTACTTCTTTCTCATTTAGAAAAGCGATCCCTGCTGAATCATAGCCTCTGTATTCGAGTTTGTGAAGTCCTTCAATGAGTTCAGCTACCTTCAGGTGGTCCCCCAGCATTCCCACTATTCCGCACATGTTCAAGCTCTCCCAGCATCATATCGACTAATTTCATACGAACACCCTTTTCTGCCACCTGCAGAGCGTTCTTAATGGCATACCTATCTGAAGAACCGTGGGCTTTAACAACTATCCCGTTGACACCCAGAATGAAAGCCCCGCCATAACTTCTTGGATCGAGAAGCTTTTTGAGCTTAGAAAACACCTTTTTCATGAGAAGAGCTCCAATTTTCTGAAAGATTCCAGATTTTTTCAGCTCGCTTTTTAGCGTATCCAAAATCATTTTTGCGGTGCCCTCCATTGTTTTCATCGCAACATTTCCACAGAATCCATCAGATACTACCACATCAACTCTCCCAGTGTTTACGTCGTGTCCCTCAACATTCCCAAGAAAACGGTCTTTGAACAATTTCTTGATTTCACCGTAGGCTTCCTTTGTAACCTCATCTCCCTTTGTTTCCTCTTCGCCAACATTTAGAAGCCCAATGAGAGCATTCTTTCTGCCAAGCACCTCAGCGTAGGCGCTTCCCATAAGAGCAAAATTCACGAGTTGCTCGGCTCGAACCCTGGCGTTCGCACCGGCATCAAGAAGTATTGTAAATCCTGAAAGCGATGGAACAGGAACAGCAAGTGCGGGACGATCAACACCTTTCATCCGTCCTACTATAAGAGTGGCTCCAGCAAGAAGCGCGCCGGTATTACCGGCGCTCACAAACGCATCTACCTTTTTCTCTGAGAGAAGCTGTAGTCCGACATACATAGAGGACTTTTTACGCTTCAGAACCTCTGTTGGCTTCACGTCCATAGGAAGAAAATCGGATGTCAGGATCTTCTCAAAGCCCTTGATATGTGAGATTGCATCTTCGGTTCCTATGAGAACAAGCTGAGAATTCAAATCAGAAGAGAGAATGGCACCTTCTATAATTTCCTCCGGCGCCTTGTCTCCTCCCATCACATCAAGAGCTATTCGAGCCATCAACTCACTCTGCTATCTCCAGAACTTGTTTTCCATTGTAGTAACCACAGTGCAGACACACCCTATGTGGCTGCTTGGGTTCTCCACAGTTCGGGCATTTTGAGACAGCCACTTCAAACGCCCTGTATATTTTTGCTCTCTTATGATGCGCTCTTGACCTTGGTCGTTTTTGTTTTGGAACTGCCATTTGCTTAGCCCTCCTTGATAATCTGTCTTAAATCCTTCAATTTATTCATCCTTGGATCTGCGTTAGAACCACTGGATTTGCACTCATGATCCGGATGTTCATTCAAATTTTCACCACAATAAGGACATAACCCTCGACAATCAGGTTTGCACAGAACACGTGAAGGTATATCCACAATTATGGCTTCCAAAATTCGCTCACTCAAGTCTATCCTATTCCCAGAATAGTATATCACGTTGCGCAAATCCTGTGTCTCCTCCTGCCGTTCGTTCTGCTCAGAATTCTTGTAAAGCGCTTCAATTGTACCATTTATCGGCACAGCGACTGGCTCTAAGCATCTGTCACACGGGTGTTCAATGATCGTTTTGACATAACCTCCCACTGCGATACCTAAATCTGTCTTTACAACCACAATTTTAACGAAAACAGGTTCTAATACTGGACAAGGCCCAGTTACAAAATCCACACTGTCCAGAGGATAAATTCCCTGTAATGTCGATTTCCCGCGCTTTCCAAGTTCATCCAAATCTATCACAAATTCCATGTATTTCACCTCGTTGTATAATTCACATGTAAGGGGTGTTAACCTTGAAAAAACAGCTGTTTGTGATTATTGTTCTTACCGTAACCGTTGCTATTGCCGATCCGATGTTTTTGATAACAGAACCGAATACGACTTTCTCCTTGAAATTGTACAACACAGGGATTCAAATCAACCTGTTTAAGTGTTTTTTTTACACTACTGTTCCAGTAGATACGTTTATTGGAAACACTGACAGACCAGAGCTCATAAAAGCTGT
>QNAO01000179.1 GCA_003641785.1 Thermotogae bacterium | reverse complement strand
TACAAGTTCTCCCAGAAACTTGCTGTAACCATATTCTTTGAACACTCTTGCAGCGTGAAGCCATTCAGCTATTTTCATAATAGGGGTTAAATCAACGCCCTTAGTGGTTTTTTCATCAGCGTTGTACATGCCATAAAAGATTTCTACATCTGTGTTCGTAGCTTCTTTGAGATACAGTGAAATCACAACAGCAGTTATGGAAATACTTCTAAAAGAATGGGTTGTATCTAATACTATTTTGTCTTCTTTGTCTACAAACTTAAGCATTTTCTTGATTAGTTCCATCATTTGCTTAGCAGTCAACGTCTCTGTGTCTTCAGCTGATATTTCTTCAACTTCGTAACATATATTACTGGATTTCAAATACGGTTCTGTGTACTCTTTCCAATTTTTGTGATTCTTAGATTCTGCTGTTAGAAAGAAAATCATTTTCAATCGCTTTTCTGGACAAGTGCGACGGTAATATTCCGCTAAAACCACAGGAAAAATGCGATGTTTCTTTTTAAAGTCTTTTATACATACAGTGCTCTCACAGTATTCACTCGTACCAAGAAAAGTCAGGATCTTCAACATGGAAACTCCCCCCCTTTCTGACTGAGCGCAGATAAAATCAAGCTGTGAAACAGCTTGATCTCAATGAAAAACATATGGAAACGAATATAACACTGTGTGACCTTTATTTCAACTTCTGGACAGAAGAACTACCGCAACAGGAAAGAATGTATATCATCAAAAGCAAATTAAGCCGATGAAGTTCTGAAGTCTATCATATCAAAACCAAACTCATACAGTTGAAAATATGCTCCAGCATTTTTTAATTATCATTCTTCTGGTACCGGAAGCTACTTCTGCCCCCGGAAGAAGTGGGGCTAATCAACATAGTTCAGAAAAAACTTGAAAAGCCTCACTCAAAGATATTCTTTGCCGACTCTTGATTTCTCTTTTGAATATGGTAGATTATGCAGTATCTGAAGCAGAGAAAACCTAACTTTTTTCATCTGCTCCTTTTAGTGATTTCATATCCGAAGTATCTCATCGGATCAAAGAATCCCTTTTGACTAATCGCGTCCATTACGCAAATTGTGTCTTCATCACTCGCCAAGTTCAGTCTCCCAATTTTCCGAGATTGGATATGGATATTCCAATGTTATGACTTAACATCACATCAAGCCTTTTACTTCTCCGCAGTTGTGTGAAAAATTCTTACTTGTGGACATACCCGAAATTACAGTCAGCTCTTTTCCGCTTTATTCAGCCTCGCTACAGCGTCTCTAATCTTTTCAAGATCTTTCTCGCTGGCAACCAATATGCCGTTTTCTGTTTCTATCACTATCACATTGCTCAGTCCCAAAACAACAGTAGGTTTTGTTGTTCTCACAAAAGCGTTGTCGCTTTCTATAAAAACACTCGCTTCAGAATTACCCACGCCGAGCTTACGCAGTGATTTCCAATTTCCCACATCAGACCAAATGAAATTCGTTTTGGTTGTGTACACCTTCTCCGCTTTTTCCATGAGAGCGTAGTCTATGCTTATAGATGGTACCTTGGCATAAATCTGCTCAAGGTCTACGCAGTTCATGAAAGCATTTATCACATCTGGGGCGTGTCTTTTCATTTGTTGAACGAAATAATCTTTGTTCCACATAAACATACCACTGTTCCAAAAGAATCTTTTTGAGTTCAAATATTCAACGGCTGTTTCGTAATTTGGTTTTTCTCTGAACATCTTCACAGAAAATATATCTTTCTCAATTTGTTCGCCGATCTCTATGTATCCATAACCGGTTTCAGCTCTTGTTGGAACGATTCCAAAAGTGATTATGCCTTCATGAGTTTCAAGAAAACCTTCGGCTTTTTCAACAGTCTGCCAGAACTTTTCTGTTTCCGGAATATAATGATCTGCCGGGACTACGAAAATGGTTTCGTTGTCATCAAAACTCAGTGTCGCAAAGGTGCATGCAGGCGCTGTGTTTTTCTTTGATGGTTCAAGCAAGATGTTCTTGGCTGGAATTTCGGGAAGTTCCTGGCGAGTTTTTTGAGCGTAGACTTTGTTCGTGACCACACATATATCTTGTGGACTCAACTTGAAGAGTAATCTTTCAAAAGTTTGACGAAGTAGTGTTTTATCTGAAAACAGTTTCAAAAATTGCTTTGGCGTCTGTCTTGTCGATAGCGGCCAGAATCTTTCTCCACTGCCTCCTGCTAAAATTACTGCTTTCAAAAAGATCCCCCTCTTTCATGGCACATTGGTACAAGGTTATGTTCAATTGATCTCCTCTCTGTATTAAAATACTCTGTATTAAAATATGGAGATTTTCACTTCACTATTGGCAGATTTCACCAATTTCACAAGTGTGACTTTGAATCAGCAGTCCACCCCTATTCAAAAATATTGTATCATTCAGTTGAATTAGAAAGTGATTGATTTTCAATCTGTTCCATTCTGTATCTTCTTAATGAATCGAGGAGTTTTAGAATGGAGAAGATCTATAAATTTACACCGCCTCAAGAAAATCGTTCAAAAAGCGCTTTACTCTTTCATCTTTCGAAAGAAAGAAACGCTCTGGCGTCGTGTCATAAACAATTCTGCCATCTTCCATATAAACAAGTCGATTCGCAACATGTCTTGCAAAAGACATTTCATGCGTTACAACAACCATTGTGGTGCCGCTCGATGACAATTCTCTTATGACACTCATGACTTCTCCGACAAGTGAAGGATCAAGAGCCGAAGTGGGTTCATCAAAGAGTATCAGATCTGGTTCCATTGCAAGGGCGCGGGCAATCCCCACTCTCTGCTGCTGTCCCCCGGAGAGCTGAGATGGATAATGATTCACCCTATCAGATAAGCCCACGTCTTTCAATTTGCTAAAAGCAAGCTCTCTTGCCTGAATCCACTTCATACCTTTCACTTTTACCAAACCAATGGCGACGTTATCCAAAGCTGTTAGATGTCTTATCAAGTTGAATCGTTGAAAAACAAACCCTATTTTTGATCTCACGGTGCGTAAAACTCTTCGATTTGGAACAACTCTTGAACCGTGAAAATAGACCTCACCTGAATCGGGTGGGATCAAGTAATTCATAACTCTGAGCATGGTCGTTTTCCCGGCTCCTGATTTTCCGACAACCGCGACTACATCTTGCTTGTTAACTGAGAATGAAACATTTCTAAGAACCTGTGTATCACCAAAACTCTTGCAGATGTTTTTCAATTCAATCACACTCAAGGTATCGCAAACCTCCTTTCAAGGTAACGCCCAAGAATGGATAAGCTGGAGGTTACCAACAAATATATACCCGCAAGGACAAGATAGGCTTCAAGCGTTGCAAGCGTTTGAGTACCTATTTGTCTTGCTCTCATTGTTATGTCTCCAAGGGCTATCACAGAAACAAGAGAACTGTCTTTCACAAGGCTAATGAGCTGCCCTATAAGCGGTGGCAGTGAT
>QNAO01000178.1 GCA_003641785.1 Thermotogae bacterium | reverse complement strand
TCGTTGCTTAACATAGGCTATTCTCCCATCAAAGCCTTTTTTGTTGCTCTTCTCACAGGAATGGTGGAGATCTTGGGTGGTCTTACCGGAGTCATGGTAATGTCAATATCAACAAAAGTTTTGCCTTACATGATGTCCTTCGCCGCTGGAGCCATGATATTTGTGATAAGCGATGAGGTGGTAGCTGAAACTCACATAAAGGGAAATGAGCGGTTGTCCACATATTTCCTGCTCACTGGATTTGCTTTGATGGCGGTTTTGGACCTCGTCATGGGATGACGCTTTTCAGTAGCAGAGCTATTCCCAAAAGCGATCCCAGGACAATCCCAGTAGCGATGTCCCTTTTGATAGCTGATGAAAATTGCTGCGATTCGCTTACCGTAACATATGGCTTGATGGTCTTGTAATGCATCTCTTTGGTTTCAAGGTTTACTTCTATGAGGAAGACAGAGTCATTGTAACAAGAACCTTCAAATAGCACTCTACTGCCCTCTGTGGTGATTTCAGGCCCTCTGTGGTCGTGACCACTCAGAATCAGATCCACCTGGGGAAATCGTTTGAGAATTTCCAGATCAAGTTCGTGCTGAAGATGGTTCAAACATATAATGAAATCTACTGAAGGCATCTCATGTAAAGCTCTTGAAAGAGCTTCTAAAGGGTCTGTCGGCATTTTTCCATAGTGTTCAACCTGGTTGGCAAGATGTTGAGAAGTTGTCAATCCTACCACTGCTATTCGTTTTCCCTCTCTTTCGAAGATCCTAAAACTCGGCAGGTTTGGTACATTTGCTCCTATTAAAGCTTTATTGGAAGCTTTGTAATTTTCAAGCCACGCACTGCCAAAATAAAATTCGTGGTTACCCAAAACCATGGCATCGTACTTTGCTGAGCTCAGATATCTCAGTGTTTCGTTTCTGGAGTCAGCGAAGAAAGGAACTTGCACTTTTGAATCGAACAGATCTCCTGCGTCTAAAAACAGGGCGTCTTCAAGTTCCATGTTTCTGGCAAAATCCCTTATGTTCATCGGACCATAGGCAAAGCCCTGTGGGTCAAAAGAGAACAAATGTTCATGGATGTCTGTTGTGAAAATTATTGTCAGTGGACAGCAAACTGCGGTAATCAGAAGGAAAAGAAAAACGATAAACCGCAAGCTTTTCCACCTCCTAAATTCATTGAAGCGATCATACCTACGCGCCAGAGTCTGACCTGAGCTATGAGTTTTGTCGTAATCTCGTAGCTTTTTCCTATGCTAATAATGAAACCAGTATTGATGTACTCATCTGGCAGGATACCATATGTTTCAAAAAGTGAGGCAACACGAACATTTTCATCTTTTCCAAAGGAGAAGCTCAAAGAAAGGTGATTAAAGGCCAGAAAAGGTTTTCTGTCTTGAATGTAAAATTTCACAGTCTGAGGAGAAATAGAGATGCTCGTTTCAAGAGTCAATATAGTGAAGAGCCTGAAGTGTGCGGCAATTTCTTTTTGTCCAAAGTTAACCATTAGGTTGTCTTTCAACCGCACAACTAACTTGCTGCCGTTTTCAGAAGACCAGATGTACGAAGCAGCTTCTCCCACAGGAACATATCCGAATTCAGGTTCTGAAAGCACATTTGCCAAAAGCAAGGACCCGTACAGAATTGAAAAGATTATTACCAGTGTTCTCATGCTTTTTGCCCTTCTGATTTTACCATCTATGGTGATAGAATAGTTCTGAAAACTACCACGAATCAGGAGGGCTTATTTATGAACAAGGAAATTGACAGAATAGTCATTTCTCTCAAGGATGAAATGCTTCAGGCGGCATCGAAACTGATACAAATCCGATCAGTGGAAGATCCATCTACTTCGAGTTCTGACAAACCTTTTGGGAAAGGAGTATCTGAAGCACTGGAATTCACACTTCAGCTTGGTAAGAATCTGGGTTTTCAAGTGAAAAATGTTGATGGATACGCCGGTCATATTGAATACGGTGAAACTGGGAAACTCTTCGCAGTGTTGGGACATCTTGATGTTGTTCCGGAAGGTACAGGATGGAGTGTGGAACCTTTTGGAGGGATCGTAAAAGATGGTTTTCTATGGGGGCGCGGTGCCGTAGATGACAAAGGTCCAACTGTAGCAGCGATTTTTGCGTTGAAAGCTGTTCGGGATTCTGGTCTGCCAATCAGTAATCGAGTACGAATTATCCTCGGTACCGATGAGGAATCTGGCTGGAAAGGAATAACTCACTATTTTGAAAAACAAGAGGCGCCAGAGTATGCCGTCACACCAGATGCAAATTTTCCAATCATTCACGCCGAGAAAGGCATAATCAGTTACAAAATCACCACAAAAAGGCGTGCGCAATGTTGTGGGAAAGTCAGTGTAAGAGAGCTAAGAGCCGGAACTGCTCCAAATGTCGTTCCAGAAGATGCTTATGCCAAATTAGAAGTTCGTGACAATGAAGTCTTACAACAGATAAAACGCTTTTCTCCAGAAAATAAGGCTCGTGTGTCTTTTACAGTGGAAAATGATGCGGTGCAAGTTCGAGTTAAGGGCAAATCGGCGCATGGCTCGAAGCCAGAGCACGGAATAAATGCCGCGGCTGCGCTGATTGACCTGCTGAGCCAGTTAGACCTCAACGATAGGGGTTTAAAAGAATTTGTTTCAATTCTCAACTCCAAAATAGGTTACGAGACAGATGGAAAATCACTGAGGATATCTGGTACAGATTGTGTTGCAGGGCCGCTAACAGTGAATTTGGGAACTGTGGCTATGGATGAAACACAGCTCACCGCAGTGGTGAACATAAGGTATCCTGTCTTTTACTCAGATCAAATGCTGAGCAGCCAAATGAAGGAAGCTCTCAAACCTCTTCTTGTTCAGCCCATGGGTCACCTCAAACCCTTGTTTGTCTCACCAGACAGCGAGTTAATAAGGATCCTGAGTGAAGTCTACAGAGATGTCACCGGGCAGGAGGCAACTTTGTTGACAACTGGTGGTGGAACATACGCTCGTGCAGTGCCATGTGGGGTGGCATTTGGTCCAGTGTTTCCCGGAAAAGAGGAAACTGAGCATCAGCCCGATGAAAGAATTTCTGTAGACGATCTGGTTTTGACAGCCCGCATCTACGCTCAACTCATCTACAGAATGCTTTCAAGATAGAGGTGATGCGATGCGTAGATATGTTTTTGTAACACTGCTGATCATCAGCGGTGTCTCGTTCGGTAGTTCTTTGAATTTTGACTCTGACACCGGAGTAAGCTTTAACTTTGACATGGGACAACTCAATATCTTTGTGGGCTACAGATACAGTGGTTTTGACTACTTACTGAACTACAATAGCTGGGGTGTTCACACATTGGGGGGTGTTGATCCTTTCAATCAAGCCGGGTATCTACTTGCCGGTGCGTTTCTGAGCGTTGCCGATTTATATCTCGAGGGTGGGGTTGACCTCTCTGCCATGTCATCGCAAGAAACGGCTGAGAATTTC
>QNAO01000177.1 GCA_003641785.1 Thermotogae bacterium | reverse complement strand
TCTTCCTGGCTTATCTCCTCACCCGTTACCGCTTTTATGACACTCGGACCGGTTATGAACATCTTGGCTGTCTTTTCAACCATGATGACGAAATCTGTAATTGCTGGTGAATAGACAGCTCCTCCCGCGCACGGACCGGATATTACCGTTATCTGTGGAATCACACCAGATGCCAGCGTGTTTCTGTAGAATATACCTCCGTAACCGTATAGAGAATCGACTCCCTCTTCTATTCGAGCTCCTCCTGAATCGTTTATACCGACAACCGGTATTCCAAGCTTCATAGCGATGTCCATTACTTTCATTATCTTTTTCGCGTGCATTTCACCCAGCGACCCGCCCTTTACGGTAAAATCCTGTGAAAATATCGCGACTGGTCTTGAGTTGATTTTTCCAATGCCCGTTACAACACCGTCAGCTGGCAGATCTGCCTTTTCCATTCCAAATGCCGTACTTCTGTGTTTCACGAATTTGTCAAGTTCGACAAATGAGCCTTTATCCACCAAGCAGTGAATCCTTTCTCGAGCAGTGAGCTTTTCTTTTTGATGCTGTTTTTCTATTCTTTTTTCTCCCCCACCGAGTTCGATGTGTTTTTCCATCTCTTTTAAATTTTTCAAAAGATCTTCCATTTTCAGTCCTCCTTGCTCTTTCTCTGAACCAGCTCTATCAATACCCCACCTGCAGTTTTAGGGTGCAGAAAGAGCACCTTTGAATTTCCTGCCCCTGACTGAGGAGTCTCAGATAGTGGTCGAAGCTCATTCTCCTTTGCAAACTGAGCCGCGTTCTCAATGTCTTTAACTTCAAAAGCTATGTGGTGTATTCCTTCACCTTTTTTTTCGATGAACTTCGATATTTCTGAATCTTGACAAATGGATTCAAGCAGTTCTATCCTGCTATCTCCAACCTCAAGCATACATATTCGTATGCCGCGGTTGGGTATTTCCTCTTCTTCTGCTATTTTCAGACCGAGAAAATCTCTGTAGAGCTTTAATCTTTCTGATATGTTCTTGACCGCTATACCTATATGATCGACTTTGATAGTTTTCATCCTGTAACCTCCTCAAATGGGGTGTGAACCCCCTAAGCCGCGCTCTCATTTTTCTTCTCACGTGTCTTGTTCTTGAAATTGTCTTTTGTAGAGCTCCCATTTTTAGTGTCAGTACAGTAGAAACCGCTGCCCTTAAAAACAACTCCTACTCTGCTTATTGCTTTCTTCATTTGCTTTCCACACACCTCGCATCTGACTTCTTTTGTGTCATGGATGGAATGAAAAACGCTCTTCTCTGAGCCGCAGTTGTCACATACATATCTGTAAAAGGGCATTTGGCAGCACCTCCTGTTTTTTTGATTTGTTTTCCACCCATATTTTAGCAGAAATAGTCAGTAGATAACAGCAGGACTATCCACTTTCTTGGGAGATTGGAAAAGGTCTATGTGCTAAAATACCTGAAAGTAGATTTGTGTTTCGAAAGGAGGTAATTTGTGTGGCATCGGTGAACATAAGCATAATTGGGGCTGGTAGCGCGGTTTTTTCAATGCGTCTTGTGAACGATCTCTGCAAAATGAAAGGTTTATCCAAAAGTACGGTCACACTTATGGATGTGGATACAAAAAAGTTGAAAACAGTTCAGTCTCTGGCAATGAGGTATGTTCATGAGGTAGGAGCTGACATAAAATTCAGGTCTGAGACGAATTTGGAGGCATCTCTGGAGGGAGCAGATTTTGTAATCAACACGGCCCTGGTTGGAGGGCACAGTTATCTTGAAAAAGTTCGAAGAATATCCGAAAAGTACGGCTACTACAGAGGAATAGATGCTCAAGAATTTAATATGGTTTCTGATTACTATACTTTTACCAATTTCAATCAGATGAAATTCTTCGTGGAAATAGCACATTTGATGGAGAAACATTGTCCAAATGCCTGGCTTCTTCAAACCGCGAATCCGGTCTTCGAGGGAACAAATCTGATTCGACGGTGTTCAGAAATACCAGTAGTTGGAATATGCCATGGGCATTACGGCGTCAACGAACTTGCGGAGTCGCTGGGAATGAACATGTCTGATGTCGATTGGCAGGTAATTGGTTTCAATCATGCGATATGGTTGAACAGATTCGTGTGGAAAGGCAGGAACGGTTACGAAGTTCTCGACGAGTGGATTCGTGATAAGTCACACACTTGGAAACCCAAAACACCGTTTGATGCGCAGTTGAGTCCGGCGGCAATTGACATGTATAAATTCTATGGATTAATGCCCATTGGCGATACGCCGCGGAACGGTTCCTGGAAGTACAACTACGATCTTGAAACAAAGAAAAAGTGGTATGGAGAACCGTGGGGAGGGGCTGATTCCAAATTGGGATGGGCGTGGTATCAAAAGCAGCTTGAAAAGGTGAGACACGCTATATCTTTTCTTGCATCCAACAAGTTGATAAGGCTTCTTTCTCTTGAAACATACCTGAATTTCCTGCCTGAAAGCGAAGCATCTGAAGAATTCCGCAAGGAACTCTCCGTTTTTGCTTCTCCTGATGCTTTAAGTGGAGAACAGCACATTCCATTTATAAACTCCTTAGTAACAGGTGATCCTTGCAGGTTGGTATTGAATATTCCCAATAACGGGACCATAGAGTCCATTCCCGATAATGTGGTAGTTGAGGTTCCCGTACTGGTTGATGGTAAAGGTTACCACCCTGAAAAAATAGAACCATCTCTTCCCGATAGGATAGTCAACATGTATTTGTTGCCCAGAATGGTGAGAATGGAATGGGCACTTGAAGCTCTTCTTTCGGGAGACAAACGTGTGCTCGTTGAAGTATTGATCAGAGATCCCAGAACAACATCTGTGGATACTGTAAATAAGGTTATAGAGGAGATCATGCGTCTGGACGAAAACAAAACCATGTGGGAGCATTACAATGGTAACAAGTTTGCTTTTTATTCGACTTGAGCGGAATCTTTTGTGTTATAATGCTTAGCGTAAATAACATGAAGGGAGGTTCACTCCATGAGAAGATTTCTCGTTCTTATGGTTCTGGCAATATCTATTCTGTCCTTAGCTCAGATCAATTTCGATGTGTTGGGATCGTACGCTTTCACGATTAGCGCCACACCAACTGAAGCCGCGAGTAGTATTACATACTTTTCCGGAGGAATTCAAGCAATGTATGAAGTGTCTGAAGGTGTTGAAATAGGTGGAGGAGTGGGAATAGCGTATTTCTTAGCTCCTTCCACGCCGCTGATTTCGGATTTTCTTGGCGTAGAGAACGCTTCACTTGCACTGGATATGCTTGCAAGCGCGAAGTACTCGCTTCCAATTGATGATTTTTCTATGGTGACCATAAGAGGCTATGGGGGAATCTCGCTGCCTGGTTTCAACTTCCAGTCTATGGGATATGTCGTTGGTATAGGTGTCTACTACACATATGACATGATAGATTTCAAGATAAGTGCCGGGGGTGGGATTGAAATGCGCACCTACGGAAC
>QNAO01000176.1 GCA_003641785.1 Thermotogae bacterium | reverse complement strand
ACAAAACTTTGAAGCTGCCATCCGGGAATCGCGCCAACTTCAGGATTCTACACACGGTTCCGATTAAATCGACATCCTCAAAAGACAGCCGTTCATGAGAAAAGTCCTTTTGATTCGTGACGAGCAGTGGCTGGTCGGAATTTTCAGGAGCGGCTTCAAGAGGTACAAGAGAGCTTTCTCTTAGCACATGTATTGGTACAACCATACGGGGAAAAGCCACAATTTCACTTCTAAGCGGTATTAAAGGAAGTATTCCCGGGATCTTGAGCCTCTCTTCATTCCTTTTGGCGAGCTTTTCGAGTTTTTCGAATCTACTTTTCAATGATGCCACCTCCGAATTACTTCAGAGACAACTCGCTGATAACGATCGCCCCTTGCCCTGATGAAGAGTTTTCTTGCAGAATAAGAGCAGTATTCCAAATGCACTTCCAGAAAATCACCCCAAAACGAGGCAGATCGTTCGGGCCACTCAACTATAACAACTGACTTGTCATCCTCAAGGATCTCTTCTAACTCCATGAGCAAATTCATATCGGGTTCATCCATCCTGTAAAGATCAACGTGGTAAACAACGAACTTCTTACCAATGTAGGTATTCATCAACGCAAAGCTTGGACTGTGAATTTGGGAAGGTTCAATGCCGAACTCTGGCGCCATACCCTTAACAAACGTGGTTTTTCCACTTCCAATAGGGCCGCTTAATAACAAAACCTCCCCGCCCGTTAAATGAAACGCTACCAATTTTGCAAAACGTTTCAGCTCGGCTTCCAAAAGACATCCAATTTTGTACATGTTCTAATCAACCGTTGAATCCTCTTCAACAGAAGAAATGACGTTTAACAGTTCGTCGTGAAAAAGCCCATTCGAGAACACGTAGTTTCCACTGTTCAAAGTTGCTCTCTCCCCCTGAATATCCGTGACAACACCACCCGCTTCCGGCATAATGACAAGTAATGGAGCTATATCCCAGGGGTTTGCCTTACGAGCTATGAAGAAGTCAAATCTTCCACAAGCAACATAAGCTCCACCTATAACTGCGCTTCCTGTCATGCGTATTCTTCTCACACGAGTTTCAACCGCATTGATAAATTTCCCGGTGAAGCCAACATAAAAGCCGATATTCCCAATGGAATTTTTCAATTTCCCTGTCTGCGAGACTCTTATTCTTTCTCCGTTCACAAAAGCTCCTTGTCCCCTGAGCGCATAGAACGTTTCACCCATAATCGGGTCATTGATAACCCCCATAACTACTTCGTTGTTTTCTGCGTAAGCTATTGCAACTCCGAATGATGGAAGCCCGTGAACGTAGTTCATTGTCCCATCTATTGGATCGATTATCCAGATTTTATTCCCCGTTTCAAACAATCCCTCTTCGGCTAAAATGCTGTCATTTGGGTAACTTTTTTGTATCTTTTCGACAATGATTCTCTGAGCTTCAAGATCGCAATCACTTACCAAGTCCTGGAATGAGGATTTCTCTCTTACATTCAAAGCTTTTCCCCAGTACCTCAGTAGATAGAATCCCACGTCTCTTGACAATTTGATGGCAAAATCCAGTCTATCCAAAGCTAATCACCCCAATTTTATGAAAGAACAAAATAGGGCCCCCACGGGGACCCCTCTCTGGTGGGTGCGGCAGGGATTGAACCTACGACCTCTTCCTCGTCAAGGAAGCGCTCTCCCACTGAGCTACGCACCCCTAATTGGATTTTATCACACCTATGAGTTTTGTGTCAACGAATCAAACTGTCCTTTTTGTGTTCATGTGAATTGATCAAATGTGCCTGATCTGTTAGCTTGGTATGAAATAAAAACATTCTGATATAATGCAAATATGTGTGATATTTTAAAACTAAGGGGGTATTTTCATGAAAAAGGTCTTTTTGCTTGGAATCATTTGTATCGTTAGCGTCTCTTTCGGCTGGACTTTGTTGGAAGATCTTAGAAATGTCAAGCTTGTGGAATATATTCTCGGCTACGAGGACAAGACGTATAATGTGACGTTTGAAGTGTCGCGTGTTGACTCACAATATGAGGTGAAACAGTCAACCAGTTACATGGTTGATTCAGATGCACCCATTGAGTTCTATTCACTTTTCGAGATAAATTTGGGTGCCTATTTCTTGAGTATTTTAAATCCTGCTTACAATTATCTGTTAACGGCGGTAGATCTGACTAATCAGGAAACAACTAAAATAATGGGCTTTGGAACTCTCAAGTATGAAGGTACAGAAAAAGTTGGGAAGTGGACAGGAACAAGAGTTGTCCTGTACGATGAATCCGGAGAAAAGAAGATCGAATGGGTTCTCAATCAAAATGTACCTTTTGCTTTAAAGGTAACCGTTATCGAAGACCAGGAAGATCAAATAGTCGCCGAGCTGGTCAATTACATTCCTGCTGAGTAGTGCTTTTACAGGTCTTGCTCAGCATGAAAATGAGAACACCTGCGTATATGAGTGTGTCACCGGGGCTTATCAAGAAGTTTCGACCATAAGGGGTGACTACTGGAATCCAGTCTCCAAGAATGGTTAGTGGGTTAAGTTGCTCCACAAAGGCATGTTTTATTGTCAGTTCAAGGTTTAACTTCTCTGCCAAGGGCATGAAAACCGGCATCTTTCCTCCATGCAACGCAATGGCTAATCCATTCAGAGCAGACCCCGCCGCAATCCATGGGAACCCCTTTAAGTGTTTGTTCACCAGAAAAACTAAGAGTAGGATTAGGTATGATGCAAGCATCGCAATTCCCCGCTGGGGAAATGGCAATATCTGGATTAAGAAAGGCACTGGAAACAGATAAAGGAGCCGAATACGACAAGAGAAAACATGATAAATGTTTCTCTTAAACACAAGAGAGAGAATAACAGAAACTATGAAAACATCGAGAATCAACGTTGAGCTTCTCCCAAGATAACGTTGTCTATCAACCTTGCCGATCCAATCCACGCGGCAACAGCCAGCAGTGCTGGCTGTTCGATCTTCTGAACAGGTTCAAGGGTTTTCTCATCAACTACTGCAACATAATCTATTTTAATCTCACTGAACTGCTTGAGAAAATCGAGTACTTTTTCTCTTAACAACTGCGCATCACGTCCGCCTGACAGGTACAATTCCTGAGCAATTTTGAGTGATCTATAAAGAAATGCGGCTTGCTTTCTTTGCTTTTCGTTCAAATACATGTTGCGCGAACTCATAGCAAGCCCGTCGCTTTCCCTCACAATTGGCATTTCGATTAGCTCTACGTCCATATTCAAGTCGTGAACCATTTTTCGAAGCACGCGAAACTGTTGAGCATCCTTCTGTCCGAAATATGCTCTGTCTGGTCTGATGATGTTGAACAGTTTTGTTACAACCGTGCACACCCCTCGGAAATGTCCGGGACGGGATGCACCACAGAGATGCTGTGAAAGTCTTTCTTCACACACATAAGTGGAAAAATCCCTGGGGTACATTTCTTCGATATCGGGAGTGAAAACGCAGTCAACTTTCTCATTTTCAAGCAGTGTT
>QNAO01000175.1 GCA_003641785.1 Thermotogae bacterium | reverse complement strand
GAGTGTGAACAAATACGTTTCCTGCACGGTATTGGAAGACGAGTCAGTGCAAGACACCCTCAACGTGTGGTTACCTTCACGCATCAGAAATCCATCAAGTTCTATGAACCTTCCTTTGAGCGGTAATTCACTGCCATCGAGTTGAATTTCGAATTCCAGATCCTCAAAACTGTCCCAATCATCTACGACTTGAAGGGGGATTTGCAATTTTCCAAGTGAGAGAACCTTTGGTATCTTCAACGATATTTTAGGAGGCAAGTCCCTACTCGCATTAACCTCGAGCTGAACTGTTTCCTTCTCTTTTCCATTCAAAACTGGGGTAACGTTTATCACAACGTTCAAATCTTTTTCCCAAGGTACTCTCACTTCGTTACCACTCACAACGAACGTCGTGTTTAATAATGTAATTTTAATGGAATCGCATTCTTCCTCTGGAAAGGAGATCACAAGATTTGACTCTTCGAAGTGATAACTCACCGAACCAAGCACAATAGAGCACAGAAACAGAAGTACAAACGCAAAGCTACGATTCATTTTCCAGCTCCTCCTCTATCATTTGCTTCTGATACATCCTGTTGTAGAGACCTCCTGAACGCACAAGCTCCTCATGACTGCCAAATTGTACAATCCTACCTTTATCGAAAACATATATAATATCAGCATTTCTAAGAACCTTCAACCGATGGGTGATAATAACCATAGTCTTCTTGCCCAGCTCTTCTCTGAGCGTTGAGATTATCTTTTCTTCCGTTTCGGGATCCACCGCTGAAAGACAGTCATCAAACACACATATGTCAGCATTTTTCATCAAAGCCCTCGCTATGGTAACACGCTGTCTTTGACCGCCAGAGAGGGTTGCCCCTCTTTCCCCAACGACGGTTTTGTAACCTTTTGAAAATTTCTCGATATCATCGTGAACTGACGCCAATTTGGCGTGACGAAGCACCTCTTCAAATGAGAACTGTTCCTGAGCAAAGGCTATGTTTTTCTGCACTTCGTCTGAGAACAGGAACGACTCTTGAGGCACGTAAGCAATCAGCTCCCTTATTGTTTTGGAGTGAATGTCATTTATATCTATCCCATTGACAAATATTTTGCCTCTTTCCACTGGATACAGCTTAGCCATCAACTTCACAAGAGTGGATTTACCACTGCCAACTGTTCCTATTATCCCCACCATCTGACCCCTTTTGATGGTGAGGTTAATGCTCTTCAAAACCTTTCTTTCAGTATTGGGATAACTGTAAGACAAATCTTTAATTTCAATTGTATCTACCTTATCGATTACAACGGGCAATTTTGGTTCTATCACCTGGGGCTCGGCGTTAAATATCTCCTTGAGTCTTTTATAGGATACCCTACCACTCTGAACCGTGTTGACAACCCATCCGAACGCAAGCATTGGCCAGGACAACATGCTGAGATAGCTGGTGAACGCGATAAATTCTCCCAAAGAGACAGTGTTGCTTATAACCATTGCTCCACCAAATCGGAGGGCGATAAACTGTGACATCCCGCTCAGGAATGTCACCAAAGGAAAGAAAACACCGAAAATTCTGATTAAGGACATCGACTTCTGAAAGTAATCCGACGCTCTTTGCTGAAAATGATCCCTAATTCTATCATTCGCTGAGAAGCTTTTGACAATTCTCACTCCTGAAACATTCTCTTCTACAAACTCGCTCAAAGAGGAAAATGAGCGACGAACACTTGTGTAGCGCTTATGAATCATTCTTCCAAAGAAAAATGAAACGAATGCCAAAAAAGGCAGGGGAATCATTGCAATCCATGTAAGGTGCCAACTCACGGTGTTCCCCATGAATATGACCGTCATTATCGCCATGAAGATCGCGTCTACAGTCATAACAACACCGCGGCTCAAAGCCATTCTCACCGCTTGAAGATCATTGGTAAAGCGCGCCATCAGGTCGCCCGATCGATATTTATCAAAGAAGCCGGGAGTTAAGTTCATCAACTTCTCAAACAAAAGGTTTCTTGTTCTGTACTCAAATCGTCTCGCGGTACCTATTATGAAAAGTCTCCAGAGAAATCTCAAGCCGAACATGCCCAGAGCGATACCGACAATCCAGCCAGTTGCAACTTTCACATAATCCATATCAATGACAGGTGAATTCAGAGAATCAACGATCCTTCCAACAAAGCGAGGAATGAACATCTGAAGCGTATCCACGGATATAAGCGTCAACACACCGAGGAGATAAAGGTACCAATTCTTCTTGAGAAATTCTTTGAGCAATTTCTACCCTCCTAAAAACGCTTTAAACCTTTCTAAGCCTCTCCTAAGATTGTCTTCATCTAAAGCGAAGGAAAGCCTGACATATCCCGGAGCATTAAAGGCGGATCCTGGAACCAGGGCAACGTGGGATTTTTGGAGTAACTTCATACAAAACTCGGTGTCGTTTTGTGTCACACTTCGCACGTCTATCAGAAAATAGAATGCTCCACGTGGCATTGAAAAGGTAAGATTCATCTTTGATAGCTCTTGAGCCACAAAATCGCGTCTCTTTCTGAATTTCTCTTTCATATAGGACGTATCAATGTCAAGTGCCGCAAGTGCCGCGTACTGCGACATCGTGCACACATTAGAAGTAGAATGCGCCTGAATTTTGGAAACGCATTCTGCGATCTCTTCCGAAGCAACCAGATATCCGACCCTCCATCCAGTCATCGCGTGAGATTTCGAAAACGCGTTGATCAAGATGGCATTTTCTCCACGACAGAGCCCGTAAAGCGAAGTGTATTCTCCATCATACACCAGCGAGTCGTAAACCTCATCACTTATAATAATTATGTTGTTTCTGAACGCTATACTGGCTATACTCTGAAGAGTCTTTCTTCCATACACCGCACCGGTTGGATTGTTCGGACTGTTTACAATAATCGCTTTGGTCTTGGGTGTCACGGCCTCAGCTATATCCTGCGCGCGGGGTAGAAAATTTTCTTCCATGTTAGCCTTAACATACTTCACTACACCACCCATCAAAGCCACCTGAGGTTCATAACTAACCCAGCAGGGGCTGATGAGCAGAACTTCATCACCACTTGAAATAACGGAAGCAACGGCGTTGAACAAAGCCTGTTTTCCACCATTTGTCAAAACCACCTGCTTGGCACTGCACTTTACCTGATACCGCTGTTGAACACGTTCCGCAATCTTCTGACGGAGCTCTGGTATACCGGCTGCGGCTGTATACTTGGTCTTGCCACTATTCAAAGCGTTAATGGCCGCCTCTATTACTGGTTGAGGAGTTGGAAAATCGGGTTCACCAGCGGTCATGTTTACAACATCCACACCTTGACTTCTAAGCTCCTGGGCAAGAGCATTGATCTCTAATGTTCTTGAGGTGGGCAAGGACTTTGCCCTGTCAGCAACTTGCACATTTGTTTCCCCCTATACTCGAATGTTTTGTTGAAAATACCAAGTCAGATTATACTACCTAAGTAGAAAGGAGGCAAAAGCATGGAGGAGCTTCAGAACATAATCTATTCCTCG